>JAUXCD010000147.1 GCA_030619085.1 Candidatus Zixiibacteriota bacterium | reverse complement strand
CATCGTATATCAGGTAATAGTCCTTCATCCAGTCCGACCGAGCATAATGTCTACTGATTCTCTCATCTTTTGGTTGGTCATTGCGTATAATATAACAGAATCAGTGGTCATACCGGTTAGTTTATCTTTTAAAAAGCGCGAATTTCGCGCCGTTCATCGACGTTGGTGAAAAATCTTGTCAACGTTTCCATATTTGGCTATCTTACTTAAGATAAGTCTGATAGACATTATCCTGCAAAGATTTGACGCAGAGAATTCCGATGACCGTAATACGGTCTAAATCACCATATGGGGAACTTCAAGGGCGCGTAAAATGTTTAGTATAAGTAGATATCAGTCAGCCATACGGGTTGCCCTGCCTGAGAGAGGGGGCCGCAATGGCTGATGGAAATGCCGCCATCCTGAATAAGCGGAAAGAGTTTGAGGTCCAGGCTTTACCTCATATGGACGCGCTCTTACGCACCGCGCTTCGGATGACCAAAAATGAGAACGATGCCCAGGACCTGGTGCAGGAGACGATGATCAAGTCGTACCGCTTTTGGGATAAGTTCGAACCGGGTTCCAATTGTCGGGCATGGTTGTTTAAGATCATGACCAACATATTTATCAATGACTACCGCTCGAAGTCCCGGTCCCCGATGGCGGTCAATGTTGATGAGATCGACGACAACTTCCTTTACGGTCAACTGTCGGTAGGACCGACGGTAACTGACCCGGAAAAAGAGCTCTTTGCCAAAGTATTTGACGACGATGTGAAGCGGGCGGTGGAAAACCTGCCGGATGATTTCCGCCTCGTGGTGGTATTGTCTTTCCTGGAAGGATTTTCTTACCAGGAGATCGCGGAGATTGCCGACCTGCAGTTGGGAACAGTTAAGTCAAGGTTACATCGCGGACGGAAGTTACTTCAAAAAGAACTTTATGATTATGCAGTTAAAAACGGATACATCAAGGAAAGCGCCAAATGAACTGCCAGGAAGCACTGGATTTACTCTATGATATAATTGATCAAGAAGCCTCAGAGATTAACGAACAACAAGTACACGAGCATCTTAAGAACTGTCACGATTGCTCAGGCGTATATCGTGTCGAGCGATCCGTCAACGCGTTTCTGAAGGCAAAGATATCATCGGACAATCCCGCACCAAGTCTGGACGACCTAAAGTCCCGCATCAAAGAGCAGATGGACTGCATAGACAAGGAGAGAACAGTCGGCCATCGGCCGCGGTTTTTTCGGTCGACAACCATAGCTCTGGCAGCGGCGGCATCACTTGTCATTCTTCTCTGGGCGGCATTCTATACCTCCGATTACGTTTGCAATTATCAGATTTTCGGCCCACTTCAGCGGGCTCATTTCACGATCGGCAATGTCAACAACCCGCATAGCGATGATCTAACGCTGGCGGCTACTACCGCGGCGGTGGAGCAACAGTTGGGTTACCAGGTCAAACCGACCGTCGGCGGCTTTACCCTGGTAGCCGGGCATTTCGGGACGATCATGGGTGTCGAGATGGCACATTTCATTTATAAGCGGGACGGCAAGATTGTCTCGGTGTTCGTGGCGCCATCGGATGAATATGAAATTCCTGAAAACGGGCTTAAGCTTCACGTCAACGGCGACAATATGCGGTTCTACGACCATGCCTGCAAACATTGCAGGCTGGTTTATCACCGAAGCGACCGAGCGGTGGTCATTACCGCCACTAACGATGAGTCGGTGGAGCTGCTCGAGTTCATCCCCGGCTCGGCGGTCATCTAAGCGTCTGAATTTTTATTGCCTGACGACCACAGGTGTCTGATTTTACGGGATGACAAACAATCCCGACAATTTCCTATATCCACACATACTCAGACAGATATTCCGGGGCACCATGCTATGCCTGGTGCTGGTGTTTTTCTCAGTGTCTATGCTCCTGGCACAATCTTATCCTGACAGCAGCCAGATCGATTACTTCAACTCAATGCAGCAGCTTCTGTTCAACGACCGGTTCGTTGAAGCTGACTCACTTAATGATGTTTACATTCGGAATCATCCGTCCGATCCGGCCGGTTACCTGTTTAAGGCATCGGTACGGCTGGCCGTAATGACCGATAGCGAGGAGAATCTCTTTGAGGAGGAGTTCAAGCAACTTCTGGACACGGTGATGGTTCTCTCCGAGGTGGTGATGGACACCTGTGGGCCAAAGGCCTCGGCCTGGATGGCGCTGTGGCGAGGGCATGCCCACACCTACGGTTCTCTGTGGGAGTCGCGGTTCGGTTCGACAGTCGGCGCTATCAAACGTGGCTATCGGGCCAAAGGGGAATATGAACTGGGGCTGGCTTTCGACAGCAGTCTTAGTGATTTGTATATGGGGCTGGGGGCTTTTCATTACTGGAAGTCGGCCAAGGCCGGTATCCTCAGGCAGTTGCGCCTCTTTCGAAACGATAAGGACAAGGGGATAGCGGAGCTTCGCCAGTCAGCCGAATCCTCGCATATCTCAAAAGAATCATCCCGTAACGCCCTGATCTGGATCTGGCTCGATATGAAGGAGTTCGATTCCGCTATAGTGGCCTGCCGGGAGATGCTGCAGAAGCACCCCGACAGTAAGCTCTTTCTATGGCCTCTGGCCCAGGCATATTATCTGACCGAAAACTGGTCAGCCAGCGCCGAGACGTATGCCAGGCTCCGCGAGTTGCTCACGCTCAATGCCGGGAACTACTTCAATCTTATCGAGTGTGATTACTATCTTCTTCGGTGCTACGACCGAGCGGGAATGCCGGACAGGGCCAAAGCGACGGCCGTGGAGTTTCTCATGTATGAATCTCTGATACCGGAGAAGACCAGCGACAGGCAGAGTTCAAAGATTTCCGCTTTGAAACAGGCCGCCCGTTAGCGCGGCTATATCAACTTACCGGGTGCTTTCGGGACATCTCGTCCAGTTGGCGACAACCTTCCATCAGAATCGACTCATTGGGAAGCTGGTTGTTGGAATCGGGCAGGTCGTCAACTGTGATCGTCTCCACTGTCCAGTTACCTGTTTGCCAGGTAAGGCCCCGGTAGATAGCCTCGGCGCCCCTGAGGTCCTCGAGCTGCGCGAAGGTGATACTTCCCTGGCTGAGATAGATCTCCATCGTCTGACCATCGGCAGGATGGTTGACGGTTATCTTGGTCGTGCGTTTGCCGGGTCCCAACGCCTGGAGCAGGTCAATGAGGTTTATGTCGGCCAGATTGCCCTTGGCGCCGGCCTGTTGCTTGGCGATCTGGTTTTCATGCTCTGAGCGGCTCTCGAACTGCGCCCGTAACTTATTCACCTTCAGCACCAGCATGTCCGGATTGGTCTGGCTATCGATGATATCCTCGATTCCCATCTCCAGCAGAGGAGTCAGTTCACCCATGGCGGAGTGCTCGACGATTAGGAATGTGGGCACGGACTTGAAGTCGATACCCTCATCGGCGATTTCCTTCACCAGTTTGGATGGGTCACTTTTGGTGATTCTTAGGACAATCATATCGGGCAGGCTGCGTTCAAACAGCCGGGTAAAGGCTTCTCGGGAATCAGCCGTAATAAGGCGGTAACCTTCATATTTGAGGCGCAATTCGACCGGGTTAGATTCTGTCGGGCAATCCGAATAAATCATTATCTGGCCGAACCGCTCGAACGGCTGGGCGGTGAGGATCTCGTCCTGAAGAACTGCAAGAAACGCCTTTGCCACCTCACTTAAAAAGAGTCGGCCGACGTGGTCGTTGAGCTTGGTCTTGATGGTGTTGTATCGGTCGAAGGTCAAGCGCTGACCGGTCGGGAAAGTGTCGCAGAAGAGATCAACGATGGTCAGGATGTTACCGCCCAGCGCTTCAATCGGCAGGCGGCACGTGTATTTCTTCTTCAGATCGACATACATCGTTTGCAGCATCTCAACCACCAGCGGCTCATAGTTGATTGATTTGAGCAGCTTGGCCGAGAGTTTTACCACGGCCCGAAGGTCGCTCGTTTCCTTTTCCGGGTAGTAGAATTTCGCCAGGTCGTGAAGGTAAGCGGCATCAGTGATAAGGTTGCGCTCTTTAAACGGCAGGCCCAGCCGCTGGCACAGTTTGTCAACATACTGTCCCACCCGTCCGCTATGGTTCTCATCGAGGTTGTTCTTGATCGTCAGCAACGACGTAAACAGGTCGAGGTTCTTCAGCGTGAGACTGTGTTCGCTTTTTGCGGTGTCGTCTTCCAGCAGCAGCGAGGCCGCGGATTCATAGTAGCGCACCCGGGTGCTGGGAGATTTCTTGCGCAGCCGGTCGATCAAATCGAGATAGTCTCCGGAGACCGTATCCTTGATGAAGACGGCACTGAATTCTCTGTTCGCGATTATATCAATAGCGACATTGGCCGAATCAGTCGTCTCGACCGCATAACCGCCTTCTTCCAGCAGCAGTTTTAGAAGCGGGGCGCTGTTTTCATCGTCGGTGACCAGAAGGGCAGCTTTTTGTTTCATGCGGTCAGTGGTGTCATCGCCATCCACATTAATGAAGAGACCGGTGTCAGAATTCTTGTATTCAGAATATGGCTGGTTGCCGGAGCGGTCGGTGTCGACGAAATAATACTTGCCGATAGCCTCGTCAAGAGCGCTCTCTGCGGCGACATACAGTTCCACCGTCTTGCCGTCGGCCACAAAGCTGAGTTCATCGCGCAGGTTGTCATCGCCGGGATTTTCGCACGCGACTTTGAGTAGACCATTGTCGGGGGCGAAATCGAAGGGAACGGTCTTTCTGGCATAGGCGACGTCGGACGGAATCATTTCCAGCACGGCCTGAGGGATTTCCAGTTGTGACAGGACGATGCCATCGCATCCCAACTGCTGCGAGAGTGCTTTCACCAGACCCGCTTCGTCAATGAAACCATGATGCATCAGGTGTGAGCCAAACTTACCGCCGTAGATTTTCTGGTGTTTTAAGGCGATCTTTATTTGAACTTCAGATACATCTCCCTGCTCCAGGAGAATTTCATCCAGTCGTCGTTTTTTGGTGTTTTGCTGCATAGTCTTCAGATCAGGCCTCTTTTCGATGTTGCTTCAACTGCTGCGGCTGTTTTGTGCCCTATCTCGCTTCCCAGTTACCTATTTTATTATTATCGGTAAGTTTGCCGTACGATTGAGACTCAGACATGCCGGCGGACCCGTTCAAATGTTGCACAGCCCTTTAGCCGGTGCGGGGGCGGAGTCTGGCCGGAATTTGGCCTCGCGGTCAGTTTAAACTTGCCTCCCTGTTTCGGGGCAATATACTTGGGCCATGACGCGTCGAGTCAAGCAATCCCGGTCGCTGCTGGCCCCGCTGGCGGACAATTTCATCAAGAGGATTTCCTCGACCAATGCCCGCCTGAGGCGGCAGATTGTCAAGTATGGTCTGTGGTTGCTGGCGCTGGTGGTGGGGTATTCCTTCATGAGTGGCACTTACGGTGTGCCGCGCATAATCCGCCTCGAGCTTGAGAAGAAGGCGCTTATAGAGTCCAACCGCCTGTTGACGGCGGAACTGGTCGATGCCGTAAGGATCCGAAAAATGCTCAAGTACGACCGCGATTTCATCGAACAGATCGCCCGCACCCGCTACTACATGACCTATCCCGGGGAAACCATCTATCGTTACCGCGGCAGGTAGAGCCGTATGCCGCTTGAGAAATCCGAAGCTATTGTCCTGAAAGCCTTCAACTGGTCGGAATCTTCCCGAACGGTTGTTTTTTTCAGTCGCGATTTCGGCAAACTGGCCCTGGTGGACAAAGGCGGCCGCAGTCTCAAGTCGAAGAGGGGAAGACTGTTGCCCTTTGCCCGGCTGGAGTTGACGTTCTACAACTCCGAGAAAGAGACCCGTGGCTACCTGGCCGAGATCGAACTGATCGAGGCCTATTCCTTCGATAAGGAGGGCACTCTCGGCCGGCTGGCCTACGCCTCGGCAGCGTGTGAGCTTTTGAACTTGCTGCTACCTGAAAAGCAAGCCCAGGGAAGTCTGTACGAATACCTCTGCTCGTACCTCAAGTTCATCATGGAGGCCGACCGGCAGTACCTTCCATCGCTGTTTCTGACTTTCTTCTTGCGTTCTCTATCGCAGTTGGGCTATCACCCCTCGCTGGGCTTTTGCGGCGGCTGCGGCAAGACGGTCAATGCCGACAGCGCGACCGAACACCACTTCTGCCCCCAGCGGGGCGGCCTCATTTGCGGGGCTTGCCAAATAGCGGGAGATTATTATATTCCCCTCTCGCCGGAGGACCTGAGACTTCTGGCCGCGCTGCAGGCGGCTTCGTTGAGCGAGGCGGCCGCAGTGCCGATAGGTTACCAAAAGACGGCGTTTCTACAGGATGCGCTGGTGCAGTTGTTGAGTTACCAGGCGGATCTGAAGGCGCAACTGAAATCGCTGGAGTTTCTCGCGAAACTGAAAAACAGCCAAACGATGGAATAGAAAGACCTAAATGAGTGCGAAAAAGTCGACCAACGATGTGATGGACAAAATTGTCTCGCTGTGCAAAAGACGCGGATTCGTGTACCCCTCGTCGGAAATCTACGGCGGATTGAACTCCTGCTGGGATTACGGACCCCTTGGGGCCGAGCTGAAGCGCAATCTCAAGAACTTCTGGTGGGACTCAATGACCAACCGTCGCGATGACATTGAGGGGCTGGACGCCGCTATTTTGATGCACCCGGATGTCTGGCATACATCGGGCCACGTCTCGGAGTTCAATGATCCGATGGTCGACTGCAAAAAGTGCAAGGCTCGTTTCCGCGCCGATAAGCTCGAAGAGGCGCGCTGCCCGTTGAAACCGTCGAAATCGCCAATAGAGTGCGACGGCGAGTTGACCGAGGT
>JAUXCD010000017.1 GCA_030619085.1 Candidatus Zixiibacteriota bacterium | reverse complement strand
GTTAATCGATAGAAAGGTATTTTCATGTCCAAACAAAATTGGCGCACTATAGTTACTGTCATCTTGCTGATAGTCGCCGTCATCGCCTTTTGGAACACGTTCAAGCTCTGGACGATGACCGACACCGAGCAGCAGGCGATGCAGGAGCGTGATCCGGGCGAACTGCTGAATCTGCAGCAGAAGGCCATCCGACTCGGTCTGGACCTCCAGGGCGGTATTCACGTCGTCCTGAGGGTCAAGCTGGAAGAAATGGACGCCGCCAGCAGGCAGGACGCCGTTGACAGAGCTATCCAGGTTATCCGCAACCGCATCGACGGTCTCGGCGTTGCCGAACCGGGAATCCAGAAACAGGGTAACAACCGCATTATCGTAGATCTGCCCGGATATACCGATGCCGAGCGTGCCGAGGAACTGATTGGGCAGACCGCTCTGCTTCAGTTCAAGCTGCTGGAAACCATCAGCAATGCCAATCTCGTGCTGGTCAAAGTTGACTCGGTGATTGCCGCATACGAAAAGGCCCGTAGCGGCCGCGAGGCCGACACTACTGTCGCCGATGTAAAAGAGCAGCCGGTGGATCGCAGTGAGATTCTGGCGGAGCTGATGGGCGACACCACTGCTGACAGCATGGGCGACACCGCCGTCTCCGATCCGTTTGCATTCGATGAAACGGTGGGCACTGACGAAGAACAGAACCCGCTCGGTTCAAGACTGGAACTTGCTCTGTCCAACAACCGCACCAGCACTAACTGGCCCGCCTACAACGTTTCCAAAGAGAACAAAGAGCTTATTGATCGCTGGTTGAATCTACCCCAGGTGCAGGCAATCATCCCGATGGATATCCAGTTCTGCTGGTCTACCCGCAGTGATATTCGCAACAATCGCGAAGTTTATACCCTTTATGTTGTCAAGCGAAAGGTCCAGTTCCTGGGTCGCTTCCTTGAAAACATTGCTTTCGGTCAGGACTCTTACGGCGGCTACGTGGTTAATTTCACGCTCTCCGGCGATGGCGCGGCCCGTTTTGCTCAGTTGACCGGTGCCAATATCGACAAGCCGCTGGCTATCGCGCTCGATGACCGCATTGAGTCGGCGCCGTTTATAAATTCGAAGATTCGCAAGCGCGGACAGATCACCATGGGTTCATCGGCTTCCATCAAGGACGCCCGCAACCTGGAAATCGTCCTCAAGGCCGGTGCCCTTCCGGCTCCGGTGGAAATCATCGAAAAGAACGTGGTCGGCGCCAGTCTGGGCGCGGACTCTATCAGCAAGGGCTTCTTGGCCTCGGTGATCGGTCTGGCGCTGGTTCTGGTGTTTATCGGTGTTTACTACCGGATGTCCGGAATCATCGCCGATATCGGACTTATTTTCAATATCTTCTTCCTTCTGTCTGTGATGGCCGGACTGGGGGCAACGTTGACAATGCCCGGAATCGCGGGAATCATCCTGACGATTGGTATTTCGGTCGACGCCAATATTCTAATCTTCGAGCGCATACGCGAGGAACTTCGCACCGGCAAAACGGTCCGGGCCTCAATCGATGCCGGTTACAGCCGGGCATTTGTGGCTATTTTTGACTCGCACGTGACCACTCTGATCACCGCCGGCGCTCTGTTCGTTCTCGGCAGCGGCCCGATCAAAGGCTTTGCCGTCACACTGTTCTGGGGTGTTACCATCTCGCTTTACACGGCGTACGTAATCACCAAGCAGATTTTCGATATACGCAAGAAATACCGGACCCTGAGTATCTAAAGGAGAGGAAACGAAATAATGTTTAGAATAATTGGTGAGACCAGAATAGACTTCATCGGTGTCCGGAAAATAGCGTTTGTCCTTTCCGCGGCGCTGGTAACAGTTGGGCTTGTGGCCTTCGTCATGACTGTCACCGGCAAAGCCAACCTGGGCATCGATTTTGCCGGCGGCGTGATGATCCAGGGCTATTTCGACAAGGAAATCTCCATCGACAACGTCCGCTCGGTGATAACCGGTGAGTTCCCCGAGGCACAGATTACACAGATGTCGGACTTCAAAGAATCCGAAAACGTCTTCATCCTCAAAATGAAACGTCCCGAGACTGAAGAAGAGGGCAAAAAGGAAATTGCCCGCATGAAGGAACTGATTACCAACGGTGTGTCCGACAATCCGTTTACAGTCGTGTCTGAGCACATTATCGGCCCGGCGGTCGGAGAGACGCTTCGCAGCGACGCCCAGAAAGCCATTCTGTTGTCGCTGTTCGGCATCATTGTCTACATCTGGGTCAGGTTTGATTTCCGCTCCGGAATCGCCGCTACCATCGCGACCTTGCACGACGTTTTGGCCGTGCTGGGGATATTGTACATTATGGGCCTCGAGTTTAACCTGCTGATAGTAACCGCCCTTCTGACCCTGGCCGGTTATTCACTAACCGACACCGTGGTCGTCTTTGACCGAATACGCGAGAACCTAAAGAAATTCCGCACCAAAGGCGAATTCGCTACAGCTGTGAATTCTTCGATCAACGAGGTGCTCTCCCGTACCATCAACACTTCGCTGACGGTTCTGCTGGTGGTCTGCCCCGTGTTCTTTGTCGGCGGCGACGTTCTTCGCGATTTCTCCCTGGCCTTGATCCTGGGTGTTTTGGTCGGAACTTACAGCTCGATTTTTGTGGCCAGTCCGATCGTGGTTGAATGGGAAGCCCGCAGGCCAAAGCGGTTTAAGTAATAGACTGATCTTCTCTTGCCGCCAAATTAATTGGGGCGGCAAACGGATATCTAAAGCGGCTGAAGTCTCGATACTTCAGCCGCTTTTCTTTTGCGAAACGACGCCGCCCGATGGCGGCTTGGGAACCATAAAACCGCTTCACAGTTGATTTTTTGTTCATCAAATCGCACTCCTGTACTGTATATTATATAGATGACTCACTTTACGCTCCATAAGCTCATAATCTGCCTGCTGGGCGTGCTGATTCTCAGTTCAACCGTTGTCGCCCAGAGAGATTTGCAGAACCTGATTAACCGCCTGCCGGACAACCAGACCCGGACACCCGGCAATGAGAATCCGTCGGCCATCAAGGTCGCTCGTCTGCACTACAGCGGTGGCGGTGACTGGTACTGGGGCAACTCGGCCATACCGAATTTCCTGAAGTTCACGGAAAACAACACGCCCTTCGCGGTCGACAGTACCGAGCGCCAGGTGACCATCATGGATGCGGACCTGTTTAAGTACCCGTTTCTGTTCGCCACCGGGCACGGCGTCATCAGTTTCACCAGCGAGGAAAAAGAACGCCTTCGCCAGTACCTCTCCGGCGGTGGGTTTTTGTTTGTCAATGACTCCTACGGCATGGACCGCACCTTTCGCAAGGAGATGGCTGAGCTGTTCCCTGAAAGAGAGGTCGTGCAACTGCCGTTTGATCACCCCATCTATCACTGTTTTTATGATTTCCCCGATGGGCCACCGAAGATCCATGAGCACGATGGCAATCCCCCTCGGGGCTACGCCATAATTCTGAACGGGCGCGTAGTGATGTATTTCCTGGTGGAGTCAGATATCGGCGATGGCTGGGAGGATGCCCAGGTGCACAATGACCCGCCGGAGAAACGGCTGGAGGCGTTGAAGATGGGCGTGAACATCCTCACCTATGCGTTGTTATACTGATTACCTTTACCTTTCGGGCTGCCATGAAACGACCAAAGATCGGACGTTTGAGAGACGATAATAGTAATACCGACTCACGAAAGTAGCAGCATGACGAAATTTACTTCTACATCCCAGCTTATCAAATCCCTTCGGGTTTTGCTCTGGAAACAGCGGCTGGTGCTGTTTGTCGGCGGTCTATTGGCACTGGCTACCGCCCTGGTGGCGGCCTCGCTGCTACTGTCGCTTCTGGCCCGGGTGGTAATCCTGCCGGCATGGCTCAAGATAATTCTGCTTGGTTTGACCGGTATCGGCACCGTTTATGTCTGCTTCAAATACGCAATCCGGCACTTCTGGCAGGGGCAAATCGAACAATTGGCCGCCACCCTCGAAGCCAAAAACAGCGACCTCAAGGGCCGCCTGGTTGCCGCCGTTCAGTTTGCCGGAAGTGATGATAATTACGGCTACTCTCGTGACCTCAAGGAACTCACGCTGATGCAGGCTCTGGAAAAGGCCTCAGGCATTAACCTGAGCGACGCTGTGACACTCGGCCCGGTTTTGAAAACCGGCCGTAATCTGGTGGTGGCAGTAGTGTTGGCTGCGGCTTTTCTCTTGATAATACCCGGGCTGTTCAGCTACTCCTACGAAGTGTACAGCAATCCCACCTCAGTGGTGGCGCCGCCGCTCGGCTATACGGTAACTCCGGCGCCCGGCTCCATCGAATGGGTGAAATATCGCGATATAAAAATCGGCGCCGCCATCGTGGGCGACGGTTTCCCTAAAAAGGCCACCGTCTACCATCGGCTGACCGGAGGAAGCTGGCAGGAGACCGAGTTTGACCTTCGCAAAATCCATCGGAAAGCACTGACGATGGGCGACTCGCTCGATATCAGCCTCACTCTCCGGCAGATAAATAAGTCCTTCGACTACTACGTCCGGGCAGGGCGGGTAAAGACTGAAATTCAGAAGATCGATATTGTTGACCGTCCCCGGGTGAACGCCATCAAGCTGTCGCTGTTTTATCCTGATTACACCGGTCTGGAGCCGAGCGTTATCGACGAGAACAACGGCTCCTTCTCGGCGGTGGTTGGCAGCCGCGTCAACTTGCAACTTGGCACCAACCTGCCAGTCGAGCGGGCCACCCTGGTCTTCGGTGATTCCAGCCGCGTGCCGCTGAAGGTGTCGGGCAAGAGTGCTGAAGGCTCGCTGGTGGTCGACAAGTCGGCGGCCTACTACGCTCGACTTATGGACCATTTGGGCGAAGAGAACCCCGACCCTATTGAATATTACATCACGGCCGTGCCCGACGAGTATCCGTCCATCGACGTCCTACGGCCGGGCTTCGATGTCAACCTCAACGACGAGATGGTTCTGCCGCTGAAAGTTCAGATATTCGATGACTTCGGCTTCTCGTCGCTGGTGCTCAAATACACCATCGTTGCCAGGCGTCAGGCGTCCGATGAGAACGTCGCCGTCCTGCATTTCTCCGACCGCATCAAAACCGAGGGCGAGATTGAGTTCAACTGGGATATGGATGCCCTTAATCTCTTCCCGGCCGATTACGTGGTGTATCACTTCGAAGTCGCTGACAACGATATGGTCTCCGGCCCCAAAGTCACCAAATCGCGGCAGTTCGTGGCACGTCTCCCCTCCCTCGATGAGATTATCGCCCAGACCGAAAGCGAAGGCATGGAGCGCATCAGCAAAACCGACGAACTTCTCAAAACCGGCCGCGACCTGTCGGAGCGTCTCAAAAATATCAGCCGCAAGATGAAGGCGCAGAACCAGCAGACACAGAAAGCCGATTGGCAGCATAAGAAGGAGTTGGAATCGATCCTGGACAAGAACACCGAGATGCTCGACAGTATCGAAAAATCGGCCCAGGAGATGGAGAAGTCGCTCGACAAAATGTCCGAGACATCGCTCATGAGCCGCGAGATTATGGAGAAACTGGCCGAGGTACAGAAGCTTTTCGAAGAGATCGCCACACCCGAGATGAAAGAGGCCCAAAAGCGGCTGATGGAAGCTCTCAAGAAGATGGACCGCAATGAACTGGAACAGGCCATCAAGGACTTCCAGATATCCCAGGAAGAACTGCTCAAGCGTCTGGAACGCACATTGGCCCTGCTCAAGCGGATGCAGCTCGAACAGAAAATGGAAGCGATGCTTCGTCAGGTGGAGCAACTGGTGAAACGCCAGGAAGACATCAACCAGAAAACGGAAGCCTCCGACAAAAAGAACCTGCCCTCTCTAAGTCCCACCGAGGACGAGGTCAAAAACTCCCTGTCAGCGTTGAAAGACGAACTCGGCGAGCTGGAGAAACTGACGCGCGACGCCGAGATGGAAGATTCCCAGGAAGCCCGCAAATTCTTTGAGGCGCTCAAAAACACCGATGCCGAGTTGAACATGCAGCAAATGTCGCAGGCGCTCAATCGTGAGCAGAAAGAGTCCGCCTCCGAGCAGGGTAGCCAGGCGCACTCGAAACTGGTGCAATTGCTCGATGACATGCAGCAGCAGTTGTCGGCCATGAAGGGCGGTGATATGGACGCCATCAAGAAGGCCATGCGGGCCGCTCTGGATGACGCCAATTATCTTTCGCAGAACCAGGAAGAACTGCTCAAAAAGGCCGGCGATATCACTCCCTCGTCAATCGTCCTGCGAGAGATGGCGGCCGCCCAGCAGGATCTTTCCGCCGCCTGCAACGGCCTCAAAAACCGAATCGCCGAACTGGGCAAGCAGTCACCGTTCGTGGCGGCCGAGTTGCAGATGCTGGTGGAGAACGCCACCCGCAAGATGGACCTGGCAACTACCGGCTTTGACCAGAAGCGCGGTTTCGACGCCACCCGTAATCAGCGCGACGCCATGGTCAATCTCAACGATGCCTCCATCCGGCTGATGGAATCGCTTGAGCAACAAAAGCAGTGCGACAAGGGCGGTAGTTGCTCCAAGCCGACGGCCAAACTCCAATCGCTGTGCGACAAACAGAATCAGCTCAATCAGCAGACACAGAACCAGTGTAACAATCCGGGCAACGCCAATCCCAAGCTCAGCCAGGGTGCTCGCGAGGGGCTCGAGCGGCTGGCCGGCGAACAGGCCTCAATCCGCAAGTCACTGGAAGACCTCAACCGGGAATTCGGCAACTCCCGGCAGATTCTCGGACGACTCGATGACATCGCCGACAAGATGAAACAGATTGAGGAAGCGATGGCCGACGGCGAGGTATCGCAGGAGATGCTGGACCAGCAGGTGAAAGTTTATTCGCGCATGCTCGAGGCGACGCGGTCGATGTACCGCAAGGACTTCTCGCAGCAACGCAAAGCAGCCACCGCCACCAGCAATACCGTCTTCCTGCCACCGGAGCTGTCGGGTGATATCCTTAATGACCGGACAAAACTTGAAGACAGATTGCGGCAGTACCTGGGCGAGTCTTTCCCGTCACAGTATGAGAAACAGATCAAAGCCTATTTCAAGGCCCTCCTGCAACTGGAATCACAACCCGTCTCACCGGAGAGATAAACTGCGATTGTTTCGGACACATATGATAGCCATGACCCTGCGTAGCGCCATTTTACTGATTCTGATCGCCCTGCCGGCTGTTAATGCTGGTGCCGCCGAGGACACTCGGCCACGCAAGACGGTCGCGCCGGCCCAAGCGACTACCTCGACCGATTTCAACCGCGCCATCGAACAACTCAATTTCGCCCGTCAACTGATGCGCGACAAAAACTACCAGGGAGCCTCGGCTATCCTGGAAGGAATCTACGAGTCCGACCCCGCGAACAAGGTGGCAATCGCTCAGTTGATAACCTGCTATGACCAACTGAAATATTATGCCAAGGCTGAGGAAATGGTGCGGCGGCAGATTGCCGAACAGTCGGGCAACTACTACTATCGCGTGAAATTGGCCGAGTTCCTCATCAAGCAGGACCGCCTGGAAGACGGCCGGTCGGCTTACCGCGACGCCGTCGGTCTGACCAAGCTGGAAAATACCGGACACTTCGCCAACATCATTCGCAGCATGATGTTGCATAGCCTCGCCGACGACGCCTTTACCCTCATTGATAGCCTTCGCCAGGTAAAGGCCGATCCCGTTCTGTTCGCCCTGGAGCGCGGCACTATCCTTGAACAGAAGAAAAAATACGGCCCGGCCGCCGAAGAGTTTGCCCGCCTGCTGGAGGATACCACTTCCAATGGCAAAAGCGCCAACAACGCCGAGAAGAAACTGATCTCTCTTCTGGAATTCGGCGAATCATCGGAGGCCGCCGAGAAAAGGCTGGTATCCGTTCTGGACGAAACCGCCTCCCCGCGCCTGCTCAGTCTGCTGTCATCGTTTTACCTGAAAGCTTACCGATTTGAGCAGGCTTTCCAATACGCCGTGAGGCAGGATTCTCTCGAAGGTCACAAGGGGCTTACGTTACTGGTGTTCATGCACAGTTGCTCCGAACGAAAGCTCTACGACCAGACGGCAAAAATGGCCAGGTATATCATTGACCGATATGATAAGAACCCAATGGTGGCCGAAACGTATTTCCTGTACGGTGAAGCCCTCGTCAATCTTGGCCAATATGACCGGGCTATAGGTATTTACGATACCGTGGTGGTTATTCTGCCGCGCGTTCAGGATAAGGCCGATGCGGTTTACCGGATAGGAAAAATCCACTCCGAGTATTACAATGACTGCCAAACCGCTTTGCGGTACTTCGACTCCGTGATTACCAGCTACCAGGCGGGCATGGGCTATCTGTCGGCCAAATTGGCCCGTCCCTACTGCCTGGCGCGCCTGGGTGAGACGGGGCAAGCCGCCGAAGCGTTCTCACTGATGCTGAAACGTCACGTAAGCGAAGATATGCGTGAGGAGGTGGAGTACAACCTGGCCCTGCTTGATTTCTTCGAGAAGAACTTCGACTCCAGTCGGGTGGCCTTGCGCCGACTGATGGTGGATTTTCCACGCGGCTTCTATGTCAACGACGCCCTGCAGTTACTGACCGTAATCGATCAGGCCGAAGAGAACGAAAAGCTGCTGTATGACTATTCCAACGCCGTGATGTTTGAGTACCGCCGAATGCCGGACTCGGTCGATGTCAAGCTCAAGAGCATTGTCGATGCTACCGACAAGGCGCTGGCCGATATCGCTCTGTTCAAGCTGTCCACCCTCTGCCTCAAGCGAGCTGACACCTCGCAGGCATTAACATACATAGACATAATGGTGGTGGACTACCCCGAATCTTACTACCTGCCGTACGCAATCAAAGCTAAGGCCGATGTATTGGTGCTAAATGAAAAAACTCTGGACGAAGCCAGAGTCTTATACCGGGGGTTATTGGAGCAGTATCCGAATTATCCGTTTATATCCGAAGTTCGCAAGCTCATGCGGCAATTGGACGAAGAGTCAAAAATAGGCTAGAATTCAGCCAGTTTCTTCTCACCTTGTTCCATGATCCTTACCTGCTGTTCCAGGTTAAAGACCTTCTTCTCCAGCGATTCCTGCTTATTGGTTTTGATTTTGATAGTCGTTCTGATTAGCAGGCCAAGAGAAATCAACAGAAACATAACCGAATTAACTCGGCGGAAGATATCGCCCATGTTGAACAGAGAATCAAAAAAAGCGAGAATCCCCAATCCGAATAAAATAGCACACCAAGCGAACATCGTACCCTCCAGAAATATTAATCTCCCACAGCAAATGGGAGTAAAATTTACAGTTGTCAACTGCCTCGGTAATGTTATATTTATTGTCTTACGTTCTGGAAACAGATGAAACTCATTATAGTATATCGGCTTAATTGTCTGTCGCTTTAGGAGGATGCCTTGTCGAATAATCTTCAACCTGCAAACGACCGCTTCGACAAAACCAACGCTATTCTGGCCCTGGTGGTGTATACCATATCAGCTATCGTTTACGCCATGACTGTCCAGCACAGCTTTTCATTCTGGGACTGCGGCGAGTTTATCGCCTGCGCCAGAATCATGGGTATTCCCCACCCCCCTGGATTTCCCCTGTTTGTGATAATCGGGCGTATTTTCTCCCTGATTCCGTTTGTCGAGGATATCTCCTATCGCATAAATTACATCTCGGTGCTGTCGTCGGCGGCCACGGCCATGTTCAGCTATCTGCTGACCGTCCGGCTAGTCGGCTATTTCTTCGGCGCTGAGCGGAATCTCGCTATCAACCGCTATATCGCCTATATTGGCGGTATCGCCGGCGGGCTGTTTGTGGCCTTTTCCCGCACCAACTGGGGTAACTCGGTGGAGGCCGAAGTTTATGGCCTGGCCCTGGCTCTGTCGGTGGCTATTGTCTGGCTGACGACCCGATATTTCGAGCAGCGGGGCACTCTGACGGCCGCGAAGCTGACAGTTCTCGTATTCTACCTGGCTACCCTGGGAATCGGCATCCATATGACCGTCTTTTTGGTAATCCCCACGTGCGCCATTTTCTTTGTCCTGAAGAAGACTGCCGATGTTATGGATTGGGTGTATATCGGGGGTTTTCTGGCAGCTGAACTAATTTTGGTGCTTCTGTTTTCCAACATCAACATGCAGCGTCCCCAGATGCCCTTCGTCCTGGTATCGATTCTCCTGGCAGTGGTGGTCCTCTACAAAATCTACCGGCAAATCAACTGGGCCATTCTGATCGCGATTGCCTCGATCGCCACGGTTATGGAAAGCTTCAGCATGTACTTTTACGCCACCCCTCTGGCCGCAGCGGTCATCATTTTGCTGGCTGTTCTGGCCAAAAGGTTCGGTTGGCACCTGCACTGGAAAACCGCTCTGGCGGTGGTGGTGATCGGGTTTGTCGGCCTGTCGGTCCATCTGCTCATTCCTATCCGTTCGTCGCTCAACCCGCGCATCGATGAAAACAATCCCTCGCGTGACTGGACTACTTTTGTCGATTTCCTTGACCGCAAGCAGTACGGTCAGACCGGTATGGTGGAACGCATGTTCAACCGTCGCGGCACCCTGGAAAACCAATTCGGCCGTCATCCCCATATGGGTTTCTGGTCATATTTCGAAGAGCAGTATTCCAAACCCGGTTGGCTGTTTATCATCCCCTTCTTCGCCCTCGGGATTCTGGGGATGGTGGTGGCTATCAGGAAGCGGATAGAGATTGGCGTGCCGTTCTTCACCTTGTTCTTATTGTGCTCGGCCGGCCTGGTATTGTACATGAATTTTGCCGATGGCACCCAGTACAACTTTGCCACCAACGATGCCTATTTGGAGGTGCGTGACCGTGACTACTTCTTCACGCCCGCTTTTGTCTTTTTCGGCATCGCCATGGGCATGGGCGTATCGGCGGTAATGCAGTTTCTCAAAAATAAGGTTTCTCAGACCAATCCCGGTCTGGTCAAAACCACCGTGGCCGTTTCGTCGGTGCTGGTTTTGTTGCCGGCCTTCGCCCTGGCGCACAATTACCACGCCTGCGACCGCTCCGGGAATTTCATCCCTTACAATTATGCGGCCAATATCCTTGACACTTGTGAACCCAACGCCATCCTGTTCACCTCCGGAGACAACGACACCTTCCCGCTCTGGTGTATCCAGGAAACCTATAACTACCGCAAAGACGTCCGGGTGGTGAACCTTTCACTGCTCAACACCGACTGGTATGTCGAGCAGATGAAAAATCGCTACGATGTTCCCATATCGCTGACCGAGGACCAGATTCTCTGGTATAAGTTCGAGGCCGGGGGGATGGTCGGTAAGAAACCGAAAAAGCCTTTCTATGACCAGGCCCGCCGCCGTCAGACCTACCTGGTGCCGGCACCATTTGGTGGCCGCACCGTCAAGGTGGCCGATATGATGGTCGACGAGATTGTGATTCAATCTATCGTCCAGAGCGACAGTGGCGAGGACTGGAGCTTCAAACAGCCAATTTATTTCAGCGGCCAGCCTTACGCCGAATCACCCCTGCAGTTGAGAAACCGAGCCGAGTCGGTCGGTCTGCTCTACCGGCTCAAGAAAAATCCGCGTGAGCGTATGATTGATGTTGAGACGGGCTACGATCTGTATATGAACAAGTACAATTTTGACGGGTATCAGGATTCGCGGATCTATCGCAATGAAAACGCCACCGGCGTCTTCTACAGTGTCGGTGTCAATGCACAGAGGATTCTCAACGAATTGGTATATATCAAAGATGACGACAGGGCCATTGCCCTGGCCGACAAGATGATTGCCACTTACCCTGAGTTCTGGCAAACCTATCTGCTGCTGGGAAGTATCCTGGAAAGACACGGCGACTCGACAGCCGTAGATTCACTGCAACAGATGGTTTACGACACCCTGTTGAGCTTCACAAAGTCCAACCCGGAGAACCTGTTCTACCGCCAGGATCTCGGCCTGACACTATCTGAGATAGGCCGGAGGAAGAACGACACCGAGAAGATTGAAAAGGGTATCGCACTGGCCTGGGATGCCTTCCAGGCTAATCCCAACAGCTCTTATGCTTTCCGGAAGTTGTACACGGTGCTCGGTCAGGCCGGTCGCATGGCTGAAATAAAGGTCGCGGCAGAGAAATTCGCCGAGTACAAAATCAACCTGCGCGATCCGCTGCTGCAACAGCTTCTGGGTATGCCGCCCCCTGCCAGCGTTGGTTACGATGATGAATATTGAGGCATCAGTTATAAACTGACCGGTCTCTAAAGACTAAGCGCTCCTGAAAACACTTATTCAGGAGCGCTTTTTTATTTTTTAGCATGGCCGGATTGGTCCGGCGGTCTAATCGGAGAAGCGGTAGCCCGGTCGGCGACGGAAACTCCCTTTCACTCTTTCCATCATTCCCTCGGTGACAAATTCCCCCCGCACCGTCTCGGAATCATCATGATACCGCGCGATTATCTTGTCCACCTCGATCTTGGTATACGACTTGTTCGGCTCAAACTGGGCCAGCACGTATTCCAGGAGAAACTTCCGTTTGCTGCGCTGCACCGGCATCTTTTCGATATGTTCGTCCCTGACGAAGCTGGCGACCACTTTTTCTTTGTTTGATTTCTGCGAGTCGTTGGCCAGGCCCTCGAGCCAATTGTGGACTGACTCTTCGGGGATGCGCCAGTCTTTGCCCAGTTTGTAAGCGCGAATCTCGCCGGACTGAATTTTGCGCGTGATCACCTGTACGTTCATTTTCAGTTTCTCGGCCAGTTCCGCAGTTGTGAAGAATTCCGCGTTCTTGATAATTCCTTCGTGATATTTCACTACCTTCTGTTCCTTTCCATTAGTCGAATAATCCCAGAAGCTAATAGTTTTTTAAACGTATCATCAAGGACTTTTATGTATTTCCACCTACTTATTCGCCTGAAATATCAAGCTGGCCGCGCATTTTTATACCATCAGGGCAGCGGCAGTTGTTGACATCACCCGCCGACTTCGACTAATTGACGGCGATGACAGCCTTGTTGTATATCCTTCTCTGCCTCATCTGGGGTTCCACCTGGATGGCAATCAAGATCGGCCTTCAGGACGCTCCGCCGATGACCGCTGCCGCCCTGAGATTCATAGCAGCGATTATCATCCTTCATAGTCTTGTCCTGATCAAGAGATATCCCTATCCGAGAGGCTGGGGAAAGATTCTGCGACTGGCCTACCCCGGCCTGTACATGTACGGCACCAGCTATGCCATGATTTATCTGGCCGAGCAGTATATCACTTCGGCTTTGACTTCGGTCCTGTTCGCGTCTTTTCCGCTGTTCGTCGCTTTGCTGTCGCTGCGAATCTTGCGCACCGAACATTTGTCCATAGCCACCTGGCTGGGCTTGTTTACGGGCTTCATCGGAATCGTGGTAATCGCCTACGATTCGCTTCAGGTGTCCGACCAGTTGTTTCTGGGCAGCCTGCTGGCTCTGGGCGGCTCAGCTACCGCCGCTTACGGAATGCTGCTGCATAAGAAGCATTTCGCCCATGAAAATATCCTCATCAGCGCTACTATCCAGATGACTCTGGGCGGTATCCCACTGATACTGTGGGCCTTAGCTTTCGATCCCTGGCCGGCGACGGTGTTTTCAGCCAGGTCGCTTGGTTCCATAATCTACCTGGCCGTTCTGGGCTCCGTGGTCGCCTTCGTCGCCTACTACTGGCTGCTCCGCCATACCAGGGCGGTGGTGGTGTCGCTGATCGCTTTTGTCACCCCACTGGTGGGAGTGTTTATCGGGGTAGGCCTGTACAGTGAGCCGTTTACCGCCCTGACGGTAGTCGGGACGGCCCTGATCCTGGGTGGCGTGGTTTTGGCCATAAAAAGCTAAATTCGACTATTATTTCCACTATAATACCTCAAAGGCGTTGTCTATCAATGCATTGCGATTAATACACACGGGGGGATGATGGTTTTTATGCAAAAAACCCCTTTCCGGCCCTTGCTTTTGGTCAAAAATGTGTTATATAGTGAATACACAGGATATTGCTGCGTACAAGCTATAGGACCTGGCGTTGTTGCCTACTTAACGGGCGGAATGTATATCTGCGGCCCATCTGCCATCATCAAGCTCCTGTTTGTAGAATTGATCCTCAAGCTAATGTCAGCATGCAGGCAACGTTCTCGGCGGAATATCCGCTGCACACGCCGAAAACCGGAAAGGAGGCTCCAAGGATGAAGTCTTACAGAAATGCTTCCCCGGCCGAATCCAAACGGAAGGTTAAACAAATACTCAGTGTTGATAGAATTCCCCAGCTATCATCTGAGGAGCGAATTCGGCTCAAGGAAGTAACCGACAAATACGCTTTTCGCACCAATGATTATTACATTAATCTGATCAACTGGGATGATCCCCGTGACCCGATTCGTCGCCTGGTTATTCCTCACGAGGATGAACTCGCGGCGTATGGGAATCTCGATGCATCGAACGAAAACTCGGTCACCGTGCGCAAGGGCGTGCAGCACAAGTACAGATCCACCGTGCTGTTGCTGGTCAATGAGGTCTGCAGTTCCTTTTGTCGTTACTGTTTCCGGAAACGCCTGTTCATGAACGGTCACGATGAGGCAACGTACGACATCACGCCCGGCCTGCAGTACATCAGGCACCATCCGGAAGTGAACAACGTACTGCTCTCTGGTGGTGACCCATTGATTCTGAGAACACCGCGACTGGAAAAAATCATCTCCACCCTGCGCGAAATCGAGCACGTTCGAATTATCCGCATCGGGTCAAAAGTGCCGGCGTTCAACCCCTTCCGAATCCTCAACGATGATTCCTTGATTGAGATGTTTCGGAAGTACTCTCTGCCCAACCGCCGCATTTACCTGATGTGTCATTTCGACCATCCGCGGGAGCTCACGCCCGAAGCGCGGGAGGCTATAAGCCGGGTTATCGATGCCGGTGTGATATGCGTTAATCAGAACCCGATTATCAGAGGCATCTCCGATGATCCGAATGTCATGACGAAACTATGGAATGAGCTGTCTTACATGGGCGTGGGCCAGTACTATGTTTTCCAGGGGCGACCCACAGCCGGCAACCTGCCGTATGAGTTGCCCATCGCCGAGGCATACTTCCGGATCGAAGAGGCCAAGAAGAAATGCTCCGGCCTCGGTAAGCGAATCAAGTATGTTATGTCGCACGAATCAGGTAAGATCGAAGTAATCGGTGTCGATGCCCGGCACATTTACATGAAGTATCATCAGGCCAAACACCAGAAAGACGAACAGCGTCTGCTGGTCTGCCGTCGCGATGACCAGGCTTACTGGCTCGATCAGCTTCGGCCGATCTCGGGCTATGTCAACGAGTACTATGACGGCGTTATCCCAGAAAACCGGGCTTTTAATTGAGGTTTATCTTAAGACACAGATGAATCACAGAACCTAAGCGGGAAAGTCAGGACCTCGGTCCTGACTTTCTTGCGTTTATCAGCTATCGCCGGTTGGCCTGCGTTGCCGAGGCTTGGTCCAACGGCAGAATAATCATCTCGGCCACCTGCACGTGTGCCGGCCGTTCGGCCACCCAGACCACCGCCTGCGCAATATCATTGCCCGCCAGCGGCGTCAGGCCCTTGTAAACCTTGTCTGCCTTCTCCTTGTCACCGTAAAACCGAACCTCGGAGAACTCGGTCTCAACCATACCCGGGTCGACCGTGGAGACTTTAACGCCGGTGCCCAGCAGGTCAAGGCGCATACTCTTGGTAATAGCATCAACCGCGTGTTTGGTGGCGCAATAAACATTCCCCCCGGGATATACCTCGTGTCCGGCAATGGAGCCGATATTTATCACGTGACCCCGGCCACGCTTGACCATCCCCGGCAACACCGCCCGGCTGACGTACAAAAGCCCTTTGACGTTGGTATCAATCATCTGGTCCCAACTCTCATGCCGACCCTCGTGGAGCTTGGTAAGATCTCGAGACAGCCCGGCATTGTTTACCAGGATGTCGATCTCGGCCCATTCGGCCGGAAGCGCTCCTATGGCTTTCTCCACCGCCTCCCGGTCCCGGACGTCGAGCTGAACCACATAGATTTCGGTTTTAAAGCTCTTGGCTAGTTTCTCAAGACGGTCCCTTCGGCGCGCCGCAATTATCAACCTGGCGCCTTTTTCGGCGAAGGCGCGAGCACAGGCCTCGCCTATACCGGCAGAAGTCCCGGTTATCAATACGATCTTGTCTTTCAATTCTGCCATGGTCATTTCCTTTATCATAACTGAAGCTCACTGATCATTTCAAAAGTAACAGAGCCAATAAAGGCCATCAGCAGACAACTCTCAAGTATGAAAAAACACATGCCGGCCTAAGGGATACCTGGCTCAGGCAAGTATGGGATTTTGCGTTTAACCTATAGATTCTGTCCCACAGATTTCTTTTCTTCGAAAACCACAGACCTCGGCTCGCGGCCCGTGACTCCACGGTAATGTGTTGTATTGCAACACTATAACAAATACCGCAGGCAAGTTTCCGGGTGGCCTTAGAATGGCACATCATTCGCTCAAAGATTAGATACTTGAGAATTAGCTAAGAATTGAGCTGTTTCTACCCGATACAGTAATAAGGCCGTAGTTCGACCTTCGGGTAGAGCAATCATACCTGAAAGGATCGAAAATGGCCAGTACGAAGAAAAAACGTGTTCGTGTGCCGGTGGTCAAGAAGTCTTACTGGCACCTGTACAGCTTACAGAGTCTTGAGTCGGAAAAGCTGGTGAAGATTGTCAACAAGATCCTGAAACGGGAATATGTTCTGATCAAGTAGCTGATTTTGGTCTTGACAGTCAGACCACTTCGACGTACTTTCTTCGCCATGCAGCTTTTTAACCTTGACCGTTTGCTGTCTTTAACGGATTTTCGAGTAGTGTAAGCTGAAATAAGCGATGTTGAAAAAGAAACTGACATTCATGCTGATTCCCTCCTCCACGGGAATCTCCAAGCAAATGAGCATACCCACGGCGGCGATTTATATCAGCGTCGCCGCTGTTGTGTGTTTGTTGTGCTTGAGTTTTTTCCTCTCGGCCGAGTATTTTGCCGGCAAAGTCAATGAAAACGAACTTGAGCAGCTTCGCGCCGAAAACAAGTCCCTGCTGGACAAATACGAGCAGATGCGCTGGAATATGGCCGAGGTGGAAAATCGCTATTCTGACCTGGTCAAAAAAGAAGTCACTATCCGCTCGTTGTTCGACCTGCCAGCCGTTGACGAAGGTGAGCGCCAGTTGGGTATCGGCGGTCCCTCCTCACCTCATTTGGAGTCAATGTCGCCGCTTCGCAAAGCCGCCTACGCCACCGAAGTCGAGGTTGACCGCCTGCTCAAACTGTCGAAGTTCGAGCTGGAGAAGTACGGCGAGGTCGAGCAGTCGCTTAACAACATCAAGGATCGTTTGGCACATACACCGTCGATTTGGCCGACTAAGGGGTGGAAGTCTCGCGGTTTCGGCATGAAGCATGACCCCTTCACCGGCTATAAGCAGATGCATCGGGGAATCGATATCGCCAATCACACCGGCACCCCGATTATCGCCACCGCTGACGGCGTCGTCCGAGGCACCGGCCGGGCAACCGGCATGGGTAAGCTGGTCACTGTCGACCACGGCTACGGATTCAAGACCAGGTATGGCCATCTCTCTGAAATCAAGGTGAAAAACGGCCAGCGAGTTAAACGCGGTGATGTCATTGCCTTAATGGGTTCCACCGGCTACTCCACCGGTCCTCACCTTCATTACGAGGTTATCCGCAACGGTCAATTCTTCAACCCCATGAAGTATATCCTCAACGATATGTAGCGCCACCGCCAATATCTTCAGTCATTTCCCACCGGTCACTCGACCGGTTTTTTTTGTCTTTTTTTGCATATTCAACTGAAACCTGTCTGTCATTTTAAATGGAACCAAAGCATTTTTCTCTTGTTTGTGGAGTAAAACCATCTATATACTATTGATTATGAAAAAGAAACTTTCAGCCGCCGCCAAGACGGCCGGTTCAACACAGCCACGCGAGGACCGCGATGAAGCCCCCGTGCGGGCCCTGATTGAACAGATCAAGCAGGGCAACCAGCAGGCTTTCACCCAATTGGTGCAAATGTATCGCAACCAGGTAGCCTCGATTGCCTATAAACTGGTCAACGACTACGATGAAGCGGCCGATATTGCTCAGACCGTCTTCGTCAAAATGGCCAAAAATATATGGCGTTACGACGATCATAAGAAGTTCTATACCTGGCTTTACCGCATTACCGTCAACGCCTCAATCGACCATATGCGCAAAAACCGGCGGCACCACCACGAGCCGCTGGAGAATTTCCACGAAACCATCGAAAGCAGTCTGGCCACTCCGGAACTCACTTTCCAGAAGCAGCAGCTCGAAGGTTACATTGAACAGGCGGCCCAATCACTTAATGACAAACAGCGCTCGGCTTTTATGCTGCGCGATGTCGAGGGCTGCAAGATCGATGACGTGGCCAATATCATGGGTATGCCGGAAGCCACGGTCAGATGGTATCTTCATCGCGCCCGGACCAAGGTCAAAAAAGAACTTCGTCGTCGGTGCCCACAGCTTCTGTTGCTCATGGGAATTCGTTAGCCCTGACATTTTACATTTCCGTTCCCTCCGTTCGTGTTTATAATATGGTGTGGTGACTAAGTTGACCGAGATTACCCTCAGAATTGATGGCATGCACTGTGCCAGTTGCACCGGCAGTATTGAAACCGGAGTGGGCAAACTTTCGGGTGTCAAAAACTGCCGGGTGAACCTGGCCACGCACTCTGCCACGATCAGCTTTGACAATACCGACACGTCGGAAAAGGCCATAATCGCGAAGATAAAAGAGCTTGGGTACGGCGCCAGAATCGGCACTCCCGATGTACTGGCCTCAAACCGTCTGGAAGTCGCCGGGGCCAAACGCAATTTCCTGGTGTCATTGGTTCTGACCCTGCCGTTGATGATCCTGTCGATGTCGACCATGTTTCGGGGTGAGACGCTGTTCGCCGTTGGTGTGGAGGGCCTGATACAAGCGGCCCTGGCTGCGGTTGTCCTTTTCTATGCCGGGCGTTCCGTATTTGTCGACGCCTTCACCCAGACGCGCCATTTGCGGGCCAACATGAACAGTCTGATCGCCCTGGGTACTCTCACCGCCTTTGGCTGGAGCGTTTACGCGCTGACACATTTTCTGACGTCGGGCACTGGGGAGCATCTCTATTTCGAATCCTCGGCAATGATAATCATGCTAATTCTGTTGGGGCGCTTTTTTGAAGCCCGGGCCAAAGGCAAAGCGGGTGAAGCCATTGAAGCTCTTTTGAAACTGCAGCCGTCCAAAACGCTAGCGGTAATTAACGGCATTGAGGTTGAGATCGACGTATCCTCGGTCAGGCCGGGCATGACTCTACTGGTAAGACCGGGCGAACGAATCCCGGCCGATGGCAAAGTGATTGATGGCTCTCCCATTGTTGACGAATCAATCCTGACCGGCGAATCGGTACCGGTGGAGAAAAGCGCCGGCCATGAAGTCATTGGCGGCGCCCTCAACGGCAACATCTCCTTCCGAATGGAAGTCACCCACAGCAGTGAAGAGAGTTTCCTGGCTTCCATAATCCGACTTGTCAGCGAAGCCCAGACGCAAAAGGCGCCGGTTCAAAAGATCGCTGACCGGGTGGCTTCGGTCTTTGTGCCGATCGTCATCGCCGTAGCCGCCGTCACTTTCGGTGCCTGGTATGTTTTCGACAGCTCCAGCCCCATGCTCATCAGGAGCGTCATATCGGTGCTGATTATTGCCTGTCCCTGCGCCCTGGGGCTGGCCACGCCGACAGCCATCCTGGCCGGCACCGGCCGGGCGGCCCGCGATGGCATCATTATTCGAGGGGCGGATATTCTGGAGAATCTCACCCGGGTGGACACGGTTTTATTCGACAAGACCGGCACCCTTACTTACGGCAAGCTGGACGTTCTCCATGTCAAGACTTTCGGCGACATAACCGAACATCGCCTTCTGCGACTGGTCGGAGCCATTGAGAGCCATTCGGAACATCCGGTGGGAGAAGCCATCGTGAAATACACCCGCCACAATCAGATTGAACTGGCATCGGTTCGGAATGTGGAAACTTTGCCCGGATTGGGACTGAAAGGTGATGTTGGCGGCCGTCTGCTGGTGGCCGGCAATCCTTCGCTGATGGCCAAAGAAGAAATCGATCTGAGTGAAGCCAAAGCTTTAGGCGACCAGGAGATGCAGAAAGGTCAGACGGTCATTTACGTGGCTTTGGACGGCCAGGTAAAGGGGCTGGTAGTGTTGGCTGACCGGATTCGAAGTGAGGCCACCGAAACGGTAGCCCGGCTGAAGGCAATCATGTCGAAAGTGTCAATGATCTCCGGCGATAACCGCAAGACTGCCGCCGGCGTGGCGGGGCTGGTTGGTCTCGATGATTTCGAGGCCGAGATTCTGCCGCAGCAAAAGAAGTATATGGTTGAGTCTTACCGCAAATCCGGGTTTAATGTGGTGATGGTCGGCGATGGGATAAATGATGCTCCGGCGTTGGCGATGGCCAATATCGGCGTCGCTATCGGTAGCGGTACCGATATTGCCATTGAGTCGGCCGATGTGGTGTTGGTGCGACCCGAGTTAACCTCGCTACCGAAAATGTTCGAACTGTCACGGGTCACCATGAAGATCATCAGGCAGAACCTCTTCTGGGCTTTCTTTTACAACATCATCGCCATACCGATCGCCGCCGGACTGTTTTATCCCCTGATGGGATTGACACTCTCGCCCGTGATCGCCGCCGCTGCCATGGCTTTTTCGTCGGTGTTCGTGGTCTCCAATTCACTCCGTCTGACCCGTCTGAAGTTGTCTTAGGACCCAGAGGCGACAAAGAGCAACACGCAGTCCCCTGCAAGCCCTCAAGTCCATAACCTTTGCGAAATGCCGGATATTTTAGTACATTCCCTGAAACAATTGAGTAGAGTTTGACAATGCGTATTAACCCCACGCCCAAGACAGGCTTCATACTGTTCATCTCCCTCTCGGTGGTGCTTTTTATCCAGGCCGCCTGGTGGATCACGTTTATGGCGATCCTTCTTGATGAAAAGGTCGACATGGCCGCTCAATTGGGAGCCGACCAGGCTTTTGTCGAGAATATCCATCAGGAGGAAGTCTCCCGGCAGATAATGCTGGGAATGGAAGGCATTTTCTTTTTGGTGCTGGTGCTGTTCGGAGCCTGGCTAATCTACCGGGCGTTGGTGAAGACGGAAGAGTTGAAGTTTCATCAGCAGAACTTCCTCATGGCCGTGACGCACGAACTGAAAACTCCGCTTGCATCCATCAAAATCTATCTGGACACCCTGCAGTCGGTAAAAATATCCGAGGAAAAGAAAGCAACAGTGATTCCCCGCATCAAGGCCGACGTCGGTCGTTTGGAGAAACTGGTGGAAAATATTCTGGATGCGGGCCGTTTCGAGCGCAGCGGGTACCATCTCAACAAGGAGCAATTCAACCTGACGGATATGGTTACTCAGGGATTGGACAAGCTGCAGACGCTGCCGATACAGTCCAGGCTGCAAATCAATCGGGACCTTGAAAGTGATATCTCTATGTACGGGGACCGCAAGGCGCTGGCGAGAGCATTTGATGCTATCCTGGAAAACAGCCTGAAATACAGCGATAAAGACAAGATCATTATAGACGCAGGGCTGAAGCAGAAAACGGAGAAAATCGAGTTGGTGGTTTCTGATAACGGCATTGGCCTCAGCCGAAAAGAAACCAGCGAAATTTTCAACCGATTCTACCGGGTGGGACACGAAATGACCAGAGGTAAACCTGGCAGCGGGTTGGGGTTGTACCTGTCACGCGAGATAATCCGCGCTCATAACGGGAAAATAACGGCTCACTCGAATGGTGTCGGTAACGGAACAACCTTAATTATAACTCTTAAGAGTAGTCAAAATGGCAATGACAAAAACAATACTGCTGGTTGAAGATGATCCAAATCTCGCCGATGGACTGATTCTCAACCTCGAAGCCGAGGGGTACGAGGTGGTTCATGTCAGTGACGGCAATTTGGTGCTGGGGGAATTCAAACGCGGCAACTTTGACCTGCTTCTCCTGGACATCATGCTGCCCGGTATGGACGGAATAACGATCTGTAAACGCCTCAGAACCCAGGGCGCCATCGTCCCCATCCTGTTTATCAGCGCCCGTGATCAGTCCCATGAGAAAATCGAGGGTTTGCTCGCCGGTGGCGACGACTATATCTCTAAACCGTTCGAGGTTGCCGAACTCCTGGCTCGCATCCAGGGTGTGTTTCGCCGCCAGGCGTGGCTGGCCTCGGGCGAGGTGTTGGACGAGATTTTCAACTTCGACGACCGTTACGTAAATTTCAAGACTTACGAAGCCTCCGGCCCGGGGGGAAAAGTCAGCCTGACCCGCCGCGAATGTATGGTCATCAAGTATTTAGTCGAACGGGCCGGCG
>JAUXCD010000098.1 GCA_030619085.1 Candidatus Zixiibacteriota bacterium | reverse complement strand
CACTGGACGTTGCTTTGCTTCTACCCGGGTGACTTCACCTTCGTCTGACCGACCGAATTAGCGACGGTCGCCGCTACATACAAAACGCTCACTGATCTCGATGTCAAAGTTTACTCTTGTTCGGTAGATTCCATGTTCGTTCACAAGATCTGGAACGAAGAGGAACTTTCCAAGATGGTCCCGGGAGGCATACCGTTTCCGATGATCGCCGATGGTGGTGGAAATCTTGGCCGCGTGTACGGCGTCTATGACGAAGCCGCCGGCGTAAATATCCGGGGACGCTTTATCATTGATCCCGATGGCGTTGTGCAGGCCATGGAAGTCATGACACCACCGGTAGGACGCAATTTTGTGGAGACAATCCGCCAGATCAAGGCTTTCCAGCACGTGCGTGCTTCCAAGGGTACCGAGGCTACGCCGGCCGAATGGCAGCCGGACGAGCCGGCCCTAAAAGTCGGACCGGACCTGGTTGGCAAAGTGTGGAAGGTTTGGAAACCGAAAGTGTGAATCGCATAGCGTAACCTGCGATTGCACAAAAGAGAATAAAGAAGAGGCCCGGTCTGTTATCTCAGGCCGGGCCTCTTGTCGTATATCGGAAAGGATGTTTGCGCGCTATGTCAGGAATCTCGTTGGATCGGTGATCGAGCCGCTGAGCGCCGAGGCTGCCGCGGTTGCCGGGGAACAGATGTAGATATCACGACCGGCCAGGCCGTTGGCGGTGTCGTTGCCGGTAGAGTTCAGCGACCCAATGGTGGTCAGGCATTTCTCTGAAGCGGCCATTGATTGGGCAATGGCATCCATGTCCGCTTGAAATCCCGGATTCATAATGATAGCCCCTGCCTCGACATAGGCTCGGATCAGCCCCTTTTTCAAAGCGTCGAGATAGACGGTGCGGGAACCCGGTATGACCAAAAGGCGACAATCCCGGCTTATCTTTTTACCTTTGAGTATATCCGCGCCGATACGAAGGTCCTCGAAACGACCGCTGGAGCATGTCCCCAAAATAATCTGATGCACCGGTGTACCTTCCAGTTCGGCCACCGCCCGGACCTTCTCGACAGTGTTGGGCCCGGCAATCTGGGGAATCAACTGGTCGGTGTTTATCTGGTACATGCCGCCATATACGGCATCTTTGTCGGCAATCACCGGAGCGTAGCCACCTGTGGCGCGAGTGGTGAGATATCGCCGGGTGGCGCTGTCAAAATGGCAAATTGCGGCCGTGGCGCCGGCTGCGGCGGACAAGTTGGCCAGAGTGAAACGCTCACCGACACTCATGTGAGAGATCACTGACCCGTAATATTCCAGCACACGTCCGTTGATCTCTCCGCCGGAAAGCTGCTTTATCATGTATAATCCGACGTCTTTGGCCGATACCGAACGAACCCGGCGGCCGTTGATGTCGATACGAATAGACGGCGGTACCTCGACCTCAATCTTGCCATCGGACCATATCGACGCCATTTCATCCACCGACGCATAGATGGCCAGGGTCGACAGGCAGCCGTAGGATATGGCCAGGCGGTCGCTACCCACCCCCAACTGGCCCGGTTTTAGCAGACCGTTTTCAAGCACCAGTTGATGGCAACTACCCATATTGAAGTCATAGAAATGGCGGATGTTATGCCGCCGCGCAAACTCGCGTGTGATACGATTGTCGTCGGCCACTCCCGGTGTTCCGCCGATGGCCGATGCACGCAGGACAACCACAATCTTGCCGGCGTTCCAGACGTAATCCGACGAAAGCTGCCCGAACCGATCGATAATCTCTCGCGTGCGGAGATGAGATACCACCAGGTCGGGTTCTACGGTAACTTTCTGACCCACTTCGACCTTCTCCAGCTCTGCCAGATGCGCCAGAATCTTCTGCGAGATGCATTGTTTGCCGTAGAGGGTTTGCGATGTCGTCCGGGTTTTCATCCCCGGGAAATTTAATTCCAACTGCTCAAGTTTCAGAAAGGCGGGCTTCTCTCTAAGTCCGTAACGCCGCCGCCAGTTGTAAAAGGCCGCTTTGGAAATCCCCAGTTCAAGACCACACTTGTCATCATCGCCGAACCGTTCCCATAGATTGCGAATCTCGCTCTCTGAGAATTTCGGCAGCGAATACTTGGGGACATTTTTCTTGCGGCGCCAGTAGGCCACCAGATAGGAAGGGACTCCACCCAGCCGCTCGCCGATTTTTTCATCGGTCTTGTAGAGCTTCTGAAGTTGCAGCAACTCGGCCTTGGTTGGTATCTTCTTGCGGGGACTCATAGCTGCGCGAACGCCTCCCTCAGTGCCTCATACACCGGATCCAGGGGGACCGAAATAACTTTCGTCTCACCCACCACCGGCATGAAGTTGGTGTCACCCTGCCATCGAGGGACGACGTGCATGTGCAGGTGTCCGGGAATGCCGGCGCCCGAAGCTCGGCCGAGATTCATTCCCAGGTTCATCGAACCCGGCTTGAGTGCCTTCTTGATCATGGCCACGGTAGTGCGCACCAGGTCAAAGAATTCAATCGACTCCTGAGGTGTCAACTTCTCGAGCTGCCCGACGTGCCTGTTCGGGACCACCATCACATGACCGGTGTTGTATGGGAATTTATTGAGGATGACAAAGACTTTCTCCCCCCGATGGACTATGAGGTTTTTAGCAGAGTCTTTCATCTTCAGGCGCTTGCAGAAGATGCACCCTTTTTCCTTCTTAGCCATAATGAACTCATAGCGCCAGGGCGCCCATAACATTTTGTCAGCCATAGCACTACAAAATAATGAAGTTTATACAATTATCAACTAATATCCGCCCTGCATGCTACGAATGTTTGTAACACGCTAATACGTAACGCGTTACTGCGGGGTGTATATATTCGGCCGTCGGTGCTCTATCTGAGAGGTGATTGGCGCGGGCAGGTTCTGCCACCCGTTGGACCGCAGAGCCAGTTTCTCCATATCCGGTTGACCAGCCGGGGGACGTATCAACCGTGCATACACAAGAGTGGTGATTCTACGGCAGTAATTGTATCTGCATGAACTGTCAAAGTATCGATAGACCACGATGTATCTGAGGCTGTGATTTTTGTTGAAGCATCTGCGCTATTGTCAATACGTTACCTTCGTGAAGAAAAACCCGATTCCGAGACTGGATAACAACGCCGATAAGTTAAGGCAGCGTATCCTGCCGCATTGCCGGTTGAAGCCGGGGGATATCTGGCGCGATCCAGAGAGCGGGCATGTCGTTGGGTGCGGCGATGCCGCCTCGACCGGATTCATTGTCGAACTGTTCGGTTCCGACCAGGCCGTCCTGGCGGTCCACGACCCACCCTACAACCTGGTGATGTTTCGGAAACGTTCGGTGGCGGAGTTCATTGACTGGTGTCGTCGGTGGGTCGATAACACCTGCCGGGTGCTGGCCGATGACGCATCTTTGTATGTCTGGCTGGGGGCTGACCAGAATAATCATTTCCAGCCGCTGCCGCAGTTTATGGCGATGATGGCCGAAACGGAGTTCAAATCGCGGTCGTTTGTCACCATGCGCAATCAACGGGGGTATGGAACACAGAAAAACTGGATGGCCGTTCGTCAGGAACTGCTATATTACACCAGGGGAAATCCCACCTTTGAGGTGCAATACACGGACATCCCGAAAATACTTCGGGGCTATTACAAAGAAGTCAACGGTGTCACCACGGAGAATATCGAGCGGAGCAAATCTGCTAATATCCGCCCCGGCAACGTGTGGGTTGATATTCAGCAGGTGTTTTACCGGATGGTGGAAAATGTCAGTGGCTGTTATGGGCAGAAACCGCTCAAGGCGGTCGAAAGAATAATCCGCTCGTCATCGCAGGGCGGCGGCGAAGATACCGTCACGGACTTTTTCTCACATTCCGGAACAACGCTCCTGGCCTGTGAACGTCTTGGTCGGCGATGTATCACGCTGGATATCGATCCCATATTCGCCGAGATCACTATTCGCCGGTTGGAACATTTCCGCCGGACCGGTGCTACCGGCTGGCAGGCCGGCAATCCCTTCGAAAAAGAACTGGCTACACTTTCGCAAATTCCGGTGGCCGGAATTGCGGCATCAGCCTGACTCGTGGAACCGAAATCAGGATGCCGTCTTTGGGGCCGCTGCTATCCGGTTGTACAGCCAGGCGAAAATCAATCCACCGATAAAACCATCTACCAAACCCCAGACCAGGCCAACCAGACTACCGACCGGACTTATGCTGTAGCCACGGTAAACCATCCCGATACAGGTAGGTTCATAGCTGATGCCGTCGAAAAGGATAATCCACCAGGTGACTAAAAAGATCGTCAGTCCCCACATCAGGGACGCAGTAATAGACACGGCTCTAACGTTCAAATGCATTATATACCTCCATGCGGTTCAATTCTCAACGTTTTCACATCCGTGAGTCGACCAATTGCCCCTTGATATCGCCGACTTGAGACAGAGATTAACTGTATAAACTCAGACAGAATTCAGCTTAAATCTAAATATCCATAATATGTGTTGCAAGTGTCAACTATTCGGTCCGGGAAGGACCTATTTCATACAATGACACCGTTTGACCTTGCCTTTTTGCCGTCTGGCTATTACGTTTGGAGCCTGAAAAGGATTGATGAATCGAGGTAATAATGTCTAAGAATTTCGCTATAGCCGGGGTTTCCGGGTATGTCGCTCCCCGTCACCTTAAAGCCATCAGGGAGACCGGTAATCGGCTGGTCGCCGCAGTTGACCCTCATGATTCCGCCGGTGTGCTGGACGGATATTTTGAGGATGTCATGTTTTTCACCGAATTCGAGCGTTTTGACCGTTATGTAGAAAAACTTCGCCGACGCGACAAGAACGAGGAGGTGCATTATGTCAGTATCTGCTCGCCCAATTACCTTCACGATGCCCATGCTCGATTCGCTCTGCGGGTCGGCGCCGATGCCATCTGCGAAAAGCCGGTAGTTCTCAATCCGTGGAATATCGATGCTTTACATGAGCTGGAGGAAGAAAGTGGCAAGCATGTCTACACTATTCTCCAGTTGCGGGTGCATCCGACTCTGGTGGCGCTCAAAGAGCGGCTCCAAAAAGATACAAGCACGACCAAGAAAGATGTCTGCCTGACCTACATCACATCGCGCGGCCCCTGGTACCAGGTGTCCTGGAAAGGTCAGCCGGACCGGTCCGGTGGTCTGGCCACCAATATCGGGATACATTTCTTCGATCTGTTCATGTGGCTGTTCGACGGCGTGGAGCATAGCGAAGTGCATCTGGCAACCCCCGATCGCACGGCTGGGTATCTGGAATTAAAGAATGCTCGCGTGAAATGGCTACTGTCCATCAATCAGCATGACCTTCCGGAAGCGATCGCCCAAAAAGGGCAGAAGACTTATCGGTCAATCACGGTGGACGGCGAGGAGATAGAATTCTCCGGCGGTTTCACCGATTTGCACACACTGATCTACCAGGAGATATTGGCCGGGCGCGGTTTCGGACTGGAAGACGCCCGACCGTCTATTGAGCTGGTTCATAACCTTCGTCATGAAAAGCCGATCGGCCCGACATCGAATTCACATCCTCTGCTGGCCAAGCTAATTTAACCGGCTGACCTTCGGCAATCAAACCCGGTGATTGCGGGGATGCTATTCTTTGACAAGTAAAACGTTGATCGCCTTTATGATAGCGGTCACGTTGTCACCCTCTTTGAGTCCCAGGCTCTCCATCGACTCGATAGTCATCACCGAACTGACGGTGGCGGGTGCCGTAACCTCCAGCTTCACCTTGCACATCAGGGTTCCCTTTTTCACCTCGACCACCTTGCCTACAATCTGATTTCTCGCTCCGTACTTCATAATCAGAGTTCCTTTCGATTGGTTTTTTGCATGTGATGATATGGTAATATATGCGCCCACCGGGCATCGGGCAACATCGATGATATCTGTTGCAGCGACCTATCAGGGGTTCGCAAAACCTGCGTCTTGGCAATCAATATTCACTAAAAAGGGGTGTTCGCTTCGTACTATATGTGATGTCCCAGAAGGGATTGCGGAGGAGACTGATAGAAGGGAGTAATGGTATGCCAAAGAGACGCAAACCCATCGAATTCAGTCGCCCCCGGGAGATCACCCATTGGCATCTGTACAAGCTTCAGAGCCTGTCCCCCTCGCAGTTTAGCGAGGTGGTGCAGAAGATTCTCGACGGCCAATACATAGTGGTCACCACCAAGGGCGCGACTCTGTCCAAGCCATAAGTGGCAGACATCACTAATCGACAGCGGCTCTTTTCAGTGTCGCCGAAAAAAACATAGACATACCTCAACCGCTGCCAATACGATAGTATCGGCGGCCGGCTTCTGTCTTGCCCGTGAGTTTGATCATCCAGCGCGAATTAACGGGATGAGAACTTCACCACCTTCGGCTTTACCAGGTCTTCGAAATCTTTAGTGGCCAGTTTCATCAGTTCCGTATGGGAGCCGGCGTTGAAGGCGATTTCGTCGTCTTCTTTCAGCTTCTCGGCCACAAAGACGTCCATGTCAAAGAGATTTCCGAACGGTGGCATGGCCCCGATATCGCATTCCGGGAACAGGTCCTTGAACTCGCGCTCACTGGCCAGTTCCACGGTGCCGGCGCCAATAGCTTGCCGGAGCATATCAAAATCGATGTTGAATGAAGCCGGCAGAACGGCCATGGCCATTTTCCCGTCAACCTTAATCATCACCGTCTTGGCCAGTTCGATCCCCGGGACGTGGGCCGAGGCCGCGATCTGCTGAGCCGTATAGGCTTTTGGATGGCTGATGGTCGAGTACTTCGTATGGTGACTGTCAAGGAAGTCCTTCAATTTTCTTAACGGCATGATAACCTCCACTGGTTACACCTCATTATCACCATTATGATCAGCCTTGCGGCTGTCTTTGTAATTTTGGCTCAATTGTGTTTGCTGAAGGCGCGATGTCTGAGCGGGAACAGCAATGGAAATTGCTGATGTTCCGCGCCGGGAGCCTGACCGGCTCCCTCCACAAGAAATATGCTATATCATTACCGGCGTGTCAACACTCTTCGGAGGACGCTTGCGATGCTGCGCGGGCTACTCGATGAACTCCAGTGACAGATTACCCTCGCCCAGCCGTGCGAAACTAAAGTGTTCGATAAAGTCGCCGGAATTAACATAAAAGCCGCCGTCGAACTGCTTAAGAGTGGGCAGATGGAGGTGGCCGATAGCGACGATATCGAACCCGTCGGCAAGCTTTTCCCGGGCATACATTTCATAATCCGGGGCGAAAGTGTATTCGCGATGCGAGGTGTGTTTGCGGGATGTCCCAGAGACAAATTTGGCCAGCGGGATAGCCCAGTCTGGTGGTAGTTTGCGATAGAGCCAGATATTGACCGGGTTGCGCAGGACCCGTTTCAGAAAACGATAGCCCCGGTCAGCCTTCGCCAGGCCGTCGCCATGAACAAAATGAATGCGTTTGCCGTCGTAGTTGCATTCAAACGAATCCCGGTAAACACGGATACCCATATGTTCGGAGAAGAAATCGCCCAGCCAGAAATCATGGTTGCCGCTGACATAATCAATCCTGACGCCGCACCGGATGAGGTCACTCAGCATAAAAAGCACTTCATGGTGCTCTTTGGGAATAACGTGTTTGTACTCGAACCAGAAATCAAACAGGTCGCCGAGAATCACCAGCCGGTCACCATCGGCCTTGACCTTCTCGAACAAGGAAGCGATTTTTGACAGCTTCTCGGTTTCCTTGTCCTTATCCAGGGAACCCAGGTGGGCGTCGGAAAAAACGTATAGAGCCATAGCAACCTGTTCGAAACTATTTGATATTCGATCGATTGACGCGCGACGTTTACCGTCCGGCTGATGATTCCATAATGCGCGTCAGGGCGTTGTGCCAGGCATCGGACAGCTTTTCCACCGGCAGATCCACCGCGCCGTTTATTTTCAGCGTCTTGCCGCCGACAGTGCCTATCTTCCGGCAGGGTATGCCGGCGTTCTGGAAGTGCTTTTCGATCTGCGCCGCCGCATCGGCGCGGCAGCTTATCACCACGCGTGACTGGGTTTCACCGAACAGCAGGCAGTCGAGCCGAAGGTCATCGCCCAGATTTATCCGCGCGCCGAGCTGGTTCTCCTTGTTGGACATACAGCACTCCGCCAGTGTCACCCCCAGGCCGCCATCGGCGCAATCATGAGCCGAAACCACCAGGCCGGACGTTATCGCAGCCAGAAGGGCCGACTGAAGTTTGCTCTCCGCCTCCAGGTCCAGTTCCGGCACGTCGCCCTTTGTTTGACCGTAGATCTCGTGAAGATACTCCGATACTCCCAGTTCTTCTTTGTTCTCGCCGAGCAGGAAGACAACGTCCCCGTCGGCATCGAACCATTGCGTAGTGATATGGTCGACATCCTTGATCAACCCTATCATCCCGATAACCGGGCTGGGGAAGACGGCGCGGTCGGGGTCTTCATTGTAGAACGACACATTGCCGCCCGTGACGGGAGTGTTAAACACGCGGCAGGCCTCGCCCATGCCCTTGACCGACTCGGAGAATCCGTAGTAAATCTCCGGCTTGTAGGGATTGCCGAAATTGAGGCAGTTGGTGATGGCCAGCGGTTTGCCACCGGAGCAAACGATATTGCGGGCAGCCTCGGCCACCGCCGACTGCGCCCCACGGCGCGGGTTGACATAACAGTAACGTCCGTTGCAGTCGGTCGACATCGCCAGCGCCTTGCGGGTTTTGCGAAGTCTCATGACGGCGGCATCGGAGCCCGGTCCCACGGCGGTGTTGGTGCGCACCATGGAGTCATACTGCTCAAACACCCAGCCTTTGTGACAGATGTTCGGCGATGACAGCATCTTCAGCAGCGTCTCGTTCCAGTCCTTGTCCAGCGAGTAGTCATCGAGATTCAGCTTGACGATCTCGTCCATATAGGCCGGACGTTTTGTCTCGCGGGTATACACCGGGGCATCGCCGCCTAAGACCAGCGAGCGCGAGGGAATATTTAACACTTCCTGGCCGTTGAGCATCACCGTCATGCAGCCATCGGAGGTAACCTCGCCGACAACGGTCGAGTCCAGATCCCATTTATCAAATATCTCTTTAACTTTTTGCTCATTGCCTTTCTTCACGCAGACCAGCATCCGTTCCTGTGATTCCGACAGCAGCGTCTCGTAAGGGACCATCCCGGTCTCGCGCACCGGCACCCGGTCGATGTGAATCAGTATGCCGGATTCCCCCTTG
>JAUXCD010000247.1 GCA_030619085.1 Candidatus Zixiibacteriota bacterium | reverse complement strand
CCGAGACGGGGCAGAGACCAACGGCCCGGAAACCGACGATAACAGCGAGTTTGCAATGGACGTAAACTTCGATGGGCGAATGGACATCGTCAGTTCGGGCTGGATGTTTATGAAGGGGGCGTTCTGGTATGAGAATCCGGGCAAGAAGAACGTCGTCTGGAAATCCAGGAGAATTCACTTCGCCCTCAATATGGAAGGGGTCATTCACGGGGACATAGACGGCGACGGCGATGACGATATTCTGTGCAATCACTGGTCTCTGGTAAAGGGCCAGGGCATGACATGGCTCGAACACATCGACAAAGACCCCTGGTTTGTCGAGCACGTCGTAGGCACGAAAGGCGATGTGCACGGCAACGGTTTAGGCGATATCAACGGCGACGGCAGAATCGATATTGTCACACCCGAGGGCTGGTATGAGCAACCGAGGCGCGCGACAGACACTCCCTGGAAGTTTCATGCCGACTATCGCTTTGAGCCTGCCAAGAGCAAGGGCGGCGGCGCTTCGCACCCGATCTTCGTGCATGATGTCGATGAAGACGGCCTGAATGATATCATCATCGGCTCGTCTCATGCTTATGGCCTGGCATGGCTTGAGCAGACCGTTGACGGTAGCGGCAAGCGCACCTTTAAAACGCACTGGGCCGAAACGGAATTCAGCCAGTTTCACACGCTGGTCATGGGCGATCTGAGCGGCGATGGCAAACCCGACCTTGTCACGGGCAAGCGTCTTTTCGCCCACCACGGCGGTGATATCGGTGCTTTTGAGCCATTATATGCCTTCTGGTACGATATCGACGGCGGAAATTTCGAGCGGCACGTTCTGTCCTTCAACCATCTGCCGTATTACCCCGACGAGGGCGGAATCAACCCGCCGCCAAATTATGTCGTGAGTGTCGGGATGAAGCTTAATATCGCCGATATGGACAAAGACGGTCGGCAAGATGTGGTCATCGCGGGAAAAGGCGGCCTATACGTGTTCTATAACCACGGTTCTCCTCCGACGCCACGGCACGCACATAAGCTGCCGCCGCATGAGACATATCCTACGTGGAGGACGTGGCCGCAATATAAGGTCTTGTTTAATACCAGGGACTTTGCGGGCTGGAAAGTGCCGGAAGGCGACAACGGTCACTGGAAAGTAATTGACGGCGTGATTGACTACGATGCAATGTCTGAGACCAAAGGAAACAAGAGTCTTTGGACCGAAGAGTCTTTCGGGGATTACGCCCTCCACGTCGAATGGCGGTTTAAGCGCACCTCCGGCCTGTATCCGATGCCTACAATCCTGCCTGACGGATCGTATAAGACCGATGCCGACGGTAACGTGATTAAGACGCCAACGCCAAATGCTGATTCCGGCATACTCCTTCGCGGCACGACCGGAGGCCAGGCAAATCTCTGGTGCTGGCCAATAGGCTCAGGAGAGTTATGGTCGGTACGAAACAATAAGAAACTAGCGCCGGAACTCCGCGCTGCAGCCGTACCGAAGGTGCGAGCCGATAATCCCGTCGGTCAGTGGAACTCGATGGATGTCACGCTGGTGGGCGACCGCGTGACGATAATGCTGAACGGTAAAATCGTAATCGAAAATGCTCAAATACCCGATATCGCAGAGAGCGGTCCCATAGGTTTACAGCATCATGGAGGCATCAACAAAAAAACAGGCAAACATGGCCCGGCTTCCAGCCTGATTCAGTTTCGCAATATCTGGATCAAGCGTCTCTAAGCAGAAATCAAGTTTAAGATTAGCAAGGATTATTCAATATATGTTCGAAAGGAGTGATTCGACATGCGAAAGATACTGATAGCGCTAACGACAATAACGGTCTCTGCTGCTGTTTCGGGCTGCACTGGTTCTTTAGCGACTGCCGGTGAACGTAAGGATTGTTACAGCCTTGCGCCGGACAAACATGGAGTTATTCTCAAAGCTCCGAACGGAAAGACAGTGTTTCGTTACATGACCAAAAAACCCAAAAAGACGAACCTGGCGGCCAATAGTGTCTGTTGCTTTCATCCGCTCAACACACCTTCCGGGCAGCGATTAACGGATTTGGCCCCCGGCGACCACCATCATCACCGAGGCGTCTTTCTCGCATGGCACACGATGACCTTTCGCGAGAAAGCCGATTTCTCGGCGTTCGGCCCGACCGGCCCGTCGCACGGCTGGAACATCAGCCGGGCCGACTTCTGGGGCTGGGGCGAATTCGCACCTACACAGGGCAGGATTATTGAAAACCGCAAAATTAACTTGGTCGAAACGGATGCCGAAGAAGCCAAACTGGAGATTCAAAACGACTGGATCATCAAAGGCAGAACCATGATGACTGAGGAAACTTTGGCGACGGTAAGAGAGCAGAATGGCGCCTACATTATCGACCTCGATTATCGGCTCAAGCCGGCAACCGATTTGACCCTGGATCATACGGCCTTCGGTGGATTCTGTGTGCGCGCGAGAAACGATGGTGATTCCTATTATGCCACCGCCGATGGAAAGGTCAAGCTGCCGGACCCTCATTATTCAGTTCCGGAATTGAACTGGCCGGCTGAGAAATGGTACGATTACACGATCAAGCTCAACAACGGCAAAACAATCGGTGTCGGTGTCATCGACCACCCGGACAATCCTCCTGCGACCTGGCACAATCCGCGTTACGTCTGGATGGTAAATCCGTGCATTGTCGCCGCCGAGCCTCTTAAAGTGAATAAGGGAAAGACGCTTTACCTTCGTTATCGTTTGGTCGTCCACGACGGCCCGACACCCGTAGAGTTGCTCAAGAAACTCTCGAATCGATGGTAACGCTGCAGGAGTAGCATTCCAGGTTTTGGAGGTCGAAAGTGACAAAAGACAGAGGAATTTACATATCGCTCTTGTTAATACTTATCATCGGTTTGTGGTCGAGTGATACCTGTTTCGGAGAGTTAATGATATATCCGCATCGCGGTTTTTCCGAGGTGTCCCTGGAAACCGGCGGCAAGAATGTCAATCCCTATACGGATGTGATGTTCGAGGTTGTTTTTGAACGGCCCGATGGTTCGAAAGTGGCAGCCGACGGATTCTATGACGGTGAGGGAATCTTCAAGGCCAGGGCCTACTGTGATATGATCGGTAGATGGCGATGGAAATCTTCTTCCAACACCAAAGATCTGGACAAGAAAAGCGGTATTTTCGAAGT
>JAUXCD010000022.1 GCA_030619085.1 Candidatus Zixiibacteriota bacterium | reverse complement strand
GGGTCGAGATTCTCCCCCTTAGCTATGAACTTCACCTCCACCGTGTGGAACGGTTTGGGGTAGTCATCATTTTGATGGGCGACAACTTCGATCTCCAGCGAGGTCAGCTTTTGCCGCATCTTCTCCATGATATTTACGACATCGACTCCGGCACAACCGGCCAGACTAAAAAACATCAGCTCGGTTGGTTTATAACCGGGCGCCTGGGTGCCCACCGTTTTACGGGTATCGGTAGCGATTGTGTAGCCGAAAGCACTCGCACCTTCGAATCTCAGCCCCCCGGCCCATTTCATTTTTGCCGTTACCATTGGTTTCATTTGCCTTTATGTAAGTCGTTGTAATTCCTCGATGCTATGATACATCGTAACTCACCGGGAATCAACAATCATAAGCGGCTTACAACTTCTCGAGTTGCCCTTTCAGTTCCTGAAGCGATGTTGCCGGGAGATTGCACACCGAATTGCGGCAGACAAAAACCTTGACCTCGCCATCAGTGCCGGAGCGGCCTTCGAATAGCGGAGATTGCTCGCTGCCGTTGTGGCTAACAGCCACGATTTTATTGGGCAGATAATGTGAATAGATTTCCCGAAGTATGGCGCGTCGCTTGTCTTCACGGCCGACTACAACAATTTCGATCTTGTCGTTGAAATAGTAATCCAGCGCGAACAGCGCCGAGGTCATCCGATTGGGTGAATTCTGCAAATACTCCGACACCGCCTCAAGCGACTGCCGGGCGGCATCGGTATAGCTCTCCCGGTCGGTGATCCGGCTCAATTTGAGCAGGTTGCTCATCATGATCGATCCCGGCGATGGCACCGAACTGTCTGTTTCTTCGCGCGGGCGATAGAGCAGATCAACCTGGCCTGAGGGCCGAAGGTAAAACGCGCCATCGGCGTCCCGGAACAGGCCTAAAGCGGTATCGGCAAGTTCCACGGCCAGCTTCAGCCATTTTTCATTGTCGCCGGTGTTGTCCGACTCGTACAAATCCAGAAGTCCCTGTACGAAGTAGGCATAGTCCTCCAGGAACTGACCATTGGAATGCTTTCCGTCACGGAAGGAATGAGTGAGTTTGCCATCGGAATACAGTTCTTTCGCGATAAACTTTGCGTTGGCGATTGCGGCCTCGAGGTATTTTTTCTCGCCGGTAATTTGGAAACCCTTGCACAGCGCCGTCAGGGCCAGGCCGTTCCACGACGTGAGCACCTTGTCATCGGTAAGCGGACGCACCCGCTGAGCGCGCCGGGCAAGCAGTTCTTTGCGGCATTCATTCAGGAAGGCATCAAAATCTTCCACTTCTCCGGTGGTGCGAATGCGATCCGAGTCGATATCCACATATAGGTTGTTCCTGCCTTCGAAATTGCCGCGGTTGGAGACATTGTAGTACTGGCAGAATATCTTCGCGCGCTCTTTACCCAGCACGCTCCCTATTTCCTGTTTGGTCCAGATATAGAACTTCCCCTCTTCCCCCTCGCTGTCGGCATCGAGCGCGGAGTAAAACCCGCTGTGCGGTCCGCTCATCTCCCGAAGCATGAAATCCAGCGTCCGGCGCACCACTTCCAGGTACATGGGATTTTCCATAATCTGGTATGCCTCGATATAGACCGGCACCAGCAAGGCATTGTCATAAAGCATCTTCTCGAAATGGGGTATGTTCCATCGTTCGTCGGTGGCATACCTTGCGAAGCCGCCGCCGACATGGTCGAATATCCCGCCGCGGGCCATGGCGCTGAGCGCCTGCTCGGTGGCATGCAGGTACGACGGATCCCCGGTCGCTTTGAACTGTCTCAGCAGTAGCGACAACTCCAGAGCATGCGGGAACTTGGGCGCGCCACCAAAACCGCCGTGCACTGGATCGACACTGCGCAGCAATGTCGCCGCTCCCCGCGATACCATCTCTTTTTTCAGCGGACCGGACACTACCGGTGTATTGACAGCCCTGGTCACCTGCTGGAAAATGGCTTCCGATGACTGCACGATCTTCGTCCTCTGCTCCCGATACACCTGACCGATTTCTATGATGACCTTTCTGAAGCCCGGTCGACCGTAGCGGTCCTCCGGCGGAAAATAGGTGCCGGCAAAAAACGGCTTTAGATCAGGCGTCAGAAAGACCGACATCGGCCAGCCACCGCTGCCGGTGAGAGCGGTCGTGAAAGACATGTAAATCTCGTCAAGATCCGGGCGTTGCTCCCGGTCAACTTTGATACTGATGAAATTCTCATTCAGGATGGCTGCAATTTGCTCATTTTCAAACGACTCGCGCTCCATCACGTGACACCAGTGACAGGCGGCATAACCGATTGACAGAAAAATCGGCTTGTCTTCGGCTTTGGCCCGCTTCAGCGCCTCCTCGCCCCACGGGTACCAGTCAACCGGGTTGTGGGCGTGCGAAAGCAGATAGGGTGAGTTTTCACCGGTCAGGTGGTTGGTGAACTTGTGCTCCGTCGTCATTTTGTCTCCCTTTTCGGCGCAGCCAGCGGGGATACTGAGAAGTAACATCAGTAATATGGCTGCATAAACTCGTGTTTTCATTTAAAGAAACCCATTCTTGATGTTGCAGATCACTTTTTTCATGTGGTGTATTTATATAACTGTTCTGATGAGAAAAAGGTCCGCGGGATTTCAGGAAAAGAAAATCGACCCGGAGGGGTCAGTTGACGTCGACCAGGGCGCTGAAAAACGATGACAACCGCAGGCCGAAAAACGGCAGTTGTCGGTTATCCCCGGAAATGTGACCGGAATTCCCCACGTCTTTCAACCCAGCCTGCAAATCAACGAAGAACCGGCCAAAAGCTATGCCTTTCAGGTTCAGCCACACCGAGGCGGTTTTTTCCACCGTGCCCGACGGAAACGGTTCGTCGTACTCGCCCGTAGCCAAAAGCCACGGCGCGGTCCATTCCGCCATAACTTCGCCCTCTCCCTGCCGGCGATAGGCGAAATTCACCGAGACGCACTGCACCGAGTTGAACCATCGGAGAACCGATAACTCAAGCAGATCGTAGTCATTGCCATCGGCGCCGCCGATAAGCTGACCGCTGTAAAGGTAGCGGTTGCGATCGAGAATCTGGTTAAACGTCCAGTTATTGACCCGGCTGTATTCGACCTTCACGTCCAGCGACGCTACCAGCTTGACAATATGCCCGCCGACAATAAAGCCGAGTTCACTCGGTTCCTTATCAGTCTGGGCGTGATCGTCCACCTGGTAGTCATCAATCAGCATCTGACCGTACAGCCTGATGCCCTTTTTAGGTTTGAAAGTGAAGTCAAAGCCCACGAAGGTATTGTCATCGGTGCCTTCATTGAGTTGAGCACCGTGATAGAAGATCAGCGGGTTAAGGTAAAACAGATCGATCTGGCGTCCCGGCCCGCCAAAGATAGCCGTTTCAAAAATGCCCAGCCGCAGTCCGCGGCCCAGGTGACAGTCCAGACGATGTCCTGCGAAATAGCGATTCTCAAACTGGGTGACATCGTATCGCTCCGGGTCCAGACCGTCCAGACGAGCCAGCCGGTAGGACAGTGTGAATCGTCCCCAGCGCCAGCGGTAGCCGAAACCGTCCATGGCCACTCCGGAAGAGAGCGCCAGTGAATTGCGCGGCCCCCAGAACGAAGCATAGCGTCCCAGCATTGCTTCGAACGAACCGTTTTCATATGCAATGAAGGCGGTTTCGATATCACCCGCCAGACCCCTGTATTTTTTGCCGGTGTAGTCTTTATCCTCCGCCTTTTCCTCGTCGAGTACGAAATTGGCGTACAGGAACAGATGGCGATGCGGCGCGCCGGTAAAGCCACCGCGAATAGATTCAAAACCACGGGCCGGGGCTTCTTTTTCGGCGGTGAATTTCTCTCCCACAAAACCGAACAAGTTGAGTTGATCACTACCCAATTCGCCCTGAACGTCAAACGGTGATATATCGGCCGCATCCGGCGCAATGCGATACGGTCCGAGCTGATAGTCAAAGTGGTTCGCCGACTGCGTTTCCAAACGCTCCAGGCGATCCCAGATGAAAGAATATTCCCATTGTCCCACCGGGATGACCGCGGCGTTGACTCCGGCCGCCAATAGCAGCATCGCCAGCAAACCGACCCAAAGGGGCCACGGGCCCGTTATGATTGTCTCGTGATTCTTGGCAAATTGGGGGAACCGGTTCATCAGGAGGCTCCGTCGCCTTTGACAACAGCCGGAATCGTCTTGGCCAGAATCTTGGTATCCAGCCACAGTGACCAGTTGTCGATGTATTTCAGGTCGAGACGCATCCAGTCATCGAAATCGATATTGTTTCGGCCATCGACCTGCCAGATACAGGTGACCCCCGGTTTGACGGCCAGTTTGCGGCGCTGCCAGGGCTCGTACCGCGCCACTTCTTCCGGAAGCGGCGGACGCGGCCCGACCAGGGACATGTCGCCTCTAATGACATTGACAAACTGAGGCAGTTCATCGATAGAGAACTTGCGCAGGATCCGACCGACACGGGTGACGCGCGGGTCGTTTTGTATCTTGAATACCGGGCCCGACATTTCGTTTTGATCCAGTAGGTTTTCTTTCTCCCCATCGGCGTCACAACGCATGGTTCGGAATTTATAGAAATCAAATAGCTTGCCGTTGAGGCCGCTTCGAGTCTGTTTGAAAAGCACCGGCCCCCGACTGTCAAACTTGATGACCAGCGCGGTTGCGATTGACAGCGGCAAAGTCAGGATGATACCCACCAGGGCGCCGACTTTGTCGACGATATCTTTTACGGACCGTCCCACCGGCGCGTGGGGTATGGACTTGTAAACCACCGCCGGAAATCCGTTCAGGTTGGTGGCCTGTGCGGACGTCAGCTGCCGTTCGTATATGTCAGGCATCAGGCAAACCGTAACGCCCATTTTCTCGCAGATGGAAAACAGTTCGCAGGTGGAAGGAAGGTCATTCGGTTCGACTGCCACGATAACCGAATCGACATGACAGGCCGTGAGTATCTTCCGGATTTCATCCGGGTGACCGATCAGCGGGATATCACGATAGCGCCACAATCCGGTGCGGTGATAATCCAGAAAGCCCACCAGCATGGTGTCCAGTTCCGGGGTATCAACCATCAGATCCGCCACCTCCCGGGCGCGCTTGCCGGTGCCGACGACTATCACCTGACTGTCGGCTTTACACGTGTCAGACGACTTTCTGGCAGCGGCCAGGCTTCGGCAAAACCATCGGTGAAGGCAGGACAAACCCACCTGCACGGCGCCGTTGGCAAAGGCAAAAAGAACAATCGCTGCCCGCCCAAGCGGCCAGCCAACCATGAAGCAGGCGGCCAGAAAAAATAAACTGATCAGCCCTTCCTGCAAGAGAATACGTGAGGCTTTCCAATGGACCAGGTCACTTCTCGGCAGCGCCGCCGGTAGATGGAAAAGTCGGTAGGCCAATCGCACCGCGGCCAGGCTAATCAACATCTCGTAAACGAAGTAACCGCTCTGCCCTAACGCAGTCAGACTACCCCAAAGAACGGCCAGAGAAGCTATCAATGCCCCTCCGGCTCCGCAGAAAAACAACAGCAGTCTTTTCAGTTGGTTACTCATTGCCCCTGATGCTCTATTTGTTCAGTGCACTTACCTGACCCTTACCGGGTTCCTTTTACCTCAGTTTCCGCCCCCGGCTTGAACTGACCATGCCCACTGGCAGGCGGTTACCTGTCGCGGAGTGCTCCTCAGCGCCGCGTCGAAGGGTCGTTTTCCTCAGGCGCGACGGTCTCATGTGGAAATACTCTGACGGCATTCGCTGGAAGGCCTCCAGAAGGCGGTCATTCACGGACGGTTGTTGGATTCGGTAGCGCATGTAATTTTTCATCTGCGGGTAGCCGTCGATATTCTCAACCGGCACCTGCATCCTGGCCAGGTAATTGCCTACGCATTTGGGGTCGGCCACGCGCAAAAGCAGGAAATCACCCGGTGTGATCCGTCCTTGAACGCCACGGCGGTTGAGCGATGTTGCCAGGCGCATGGCCTCGTTGTGTCGTTCACTCGCCTGGGCTTTCGCGTACTTGCGGTCAATCACCTTATCAATGATCAGTTGGCGCTGACCGGCGGAGATGCTTTCGGCGGGTGCGAAAGCATTAAGACTCTTGATGAGCTTTTCATCGGCAACGGCAAACCCGGCATCGGCAAAGCCCGGACTGGCCTCGCTGCTCAGCGGCCGCAGGATGATGATATTGGCATAACTGTCGATCAACGGCCGGGCGCTGATCTCAAAACTATCGCAATACTGTTCATCGACTATGAGCAAGCCATCGGCGGTGGCGTTGGCCAGAAGGCGCAGTTCCGAAAAAGACAAACTGGCGCCGGTGACCCGGTTGGGGTTGGATAGATAAACCAGCTCGGCGGAGGATTCAAACTCCTTCACCGCGGCGTGGGCATCGGCCGAGAAAGGAGAAACGCCGAGTAACTCCACCAAATCGGTATCCGCCCGGTCAACGGCAATAGCCACTTCCGGCTGCACCTGCCCAACCGCAACCAGCCGCCGGAATGGTCCGTCGGACAGCTTGAGCAGTTCGGTTAGAAATCTGGTATAGTCCGTAAACGGAAAGATCATTCCCTGATCCACATTCGCTCGGGCCGCCGCCAGGGCGATCAATGATTCTTGTTTTGATTGGCCAATACTGGGTGACATCCCTGTTATCATCTTGTGCTTCCTTGCCAAATGATTTGTGCCTTTATTCCAATTCAATGCTATTGCAAAGCCAGTGCCAAACTGTACAATATTTGCACAGCGCACATAAGGTGTTGTCTTGCAATAAGAAAAGGTGGTTTTGCAGAGGGGGCTTGGAGTCTTAAAGGATGGCCTTGGGGCATCTTTTTCCGGAGAAAACTGAAAATTATTCCTTCAAAAAAACCGCCGGAGAGAGTTTCCTCTCTTCGGCGATCATAGGAAGGTAACCAAGGAAAATGGAACGATTAGAAAATATCACCTCATAACTTGCTTATGATATACACTGAGGTAAGCACGCCGGTGGTGGCAGTTACCGCCGCAGTAATCGTCTTGAACCAGTTGCGGTCTTTTTCAATTTTCGACGGGACGATCACGAAATCGCCCAGTTTGACTCTCGTACCCAATGCCTTTTTACCGGAGATGATCTCACCATTGGCCCGAATGAGCTTTGTTTCGCTCTTGTCGGCCCTTCGGGTGAAACCGCCGGCCAGTTTGATAAAATGTTTGGTTTTTTGGCGTTCTTCGAATTTGATCGTACCGTTGGCCCCGACCGCCCCCACAACTGAGACTCCGGACGGCACCGAGGGAACAAAAATCCGGTCGTTCGGCTCCAATGTGACATCCGCCTCGGCGCCATCGGTGGCCAGAATCCTGTCGATATCCACAATCAATCGATCCAGTTGGGAAGCATCGTAGTCATACACATGTTGCTTCACCATATTGCCCAGAGAGTCCTGCTGTAGCGGGTGTGAATTTTCGATCAGCCTTTTAATCTGAAGGCGCTCCAGGTTCTCCTGTATTGACGGACGCTCTAAGACGATACCGGATGGAAAAGCGTTGCTGGTGAAACCGCCGGACCGTTTGATGAGTTGGAAAATGGTTTCGTTGCGGCTCGACAGCATGTACTCACCGGGATACATGACCTCGCCGTCGAGCGTCACGGTCGGATTCTGCTGCCATTCGGGTATCGGCCGGACATACAGGTGGTCGTCCTCGCGCAGCGTGATTTCGTCCGCTGAACTGTCGTCGAGAGGTACGTACATCAGCGACACTTCCCCCAGGGAATCCAGCCGCGCGATCTCACCCTGGTGTAGCGAGGCTGCGCGCTTAAAGGTTCCGGCCAGGAAGATCAGATCGGCCGCCGTCATATCCTTGTAAAGGCGGTACCGACCGGGCTTTTTTATTTCCCCTTCGATATACACCCACCGGTCCCACTGGACCTCGTCAATTGAGCGCACACAGAGGGAATCGAGGTCGTTCAGCAGTATGTCATGTTCGGGATTGCCCGCCAACGCTTTGTTGAGGTCGATGGCCAGCACCTTGGTGCGCCAGTCAGCGAACCGCCGAAACAGGTCGGCGCGACCGTAATAGACATCATACGGCTGCAACTGCCCGCGTCGTATCAGGTCCGAGATGCGGGTGGAATCGTTCCGCTCGTAGTAACCGGGATGTTTCACTTTGCCGAATATGCCCACCTGGTTCTTCTTGAAATCGAAAATAGAGTAAACCGTGACTCGGTCGCCGTCGGCCAGGACCAGACTGTCGATGCTTTCCGGTCGGTCATAGTTGAGATTCAGATCAAGAACCGTCCATTCCCGCTCGGGGGAAATCCTCTCGAGCATGACGCGGTCGAGGTGAGCGCTGGGGGTCGGATTCCCGGCCAGGCGCAAAATTTCGGGAGCGATTTGGCGACCCTTTAACTCATAGATGGCCGGGCGCTTGACTTCGCCCCGAATCGCCACCCGAGGACCGGCGATCGGTACAAACACTACGTCGCCCGTTTCGAGTCGTTCATCGGCTGAGTTGACACCCTCCAACAAAAACTCATACAGATCAATATATATGTCCAGCTTGCCTCGTCGACTGAGCCTGATATTTCGCATAGAGCCGCGTTCATTGGGCCCGCCCGCGAGATATATGGCGTTAAAAAGCGACATCAGCGAACTGACCGTGTAGGCACCCGGATTGAGCACCTCGCCGGTGACATAAATTCTTATGGAACGGATTTTCCCCAGTGAGGTAGTGATATCAAATTCCGAGTAAACCTTGGAGAATTTGCGCCGTGCCTTTTCTTTGAACTGGTCCAGCGTCAGCCCCCAACCGATCAACTCTCCCACTTTGGGGATGAACACTTTGCCTTCACGGTCGAAAGTGAGGTTGAACTCTTTCTCGACACGACCCCACAGATAGATAATCACATTGTCGCCGGGGCCGAGGATGTAGTCCGATGCCGATGCAATTGCCGTCGGCGGTTCAATTTCGCGAGGACCCCGAAACAGTTCTATCCCGAACGGCTTGAGTTTCTCAAAAGTAACCATTTTCCGCGACGACACAGGCGCACCCGGCAGACTTTTCAACTTGCCGTCAATTTCCTCCTGCGGCCACAATTGCCGATGCTCAACCGGAGCTTGCGCGACCGGTTGGCCCTCCGTGCTGAAGATTTCCTGGGATTTGTAGAGGTTCCCATCACTGGCCGCATTCTGATGCCGGCGCAACTGTGTAACCAGCCGTGCTTCGTCCTCTTCCGACAATCCGGTGAGGTCCTGAGCTACGATCCTGGTGAACCAATTAAGAGATACCAGAACAATGACCAGCAGCAGCCAAAACAACAACTTCTTGATCATCACTTACCTTCCTATTTTTCAACAGACTTCCGTATCGTTGAAACCATTCCTTGTCAGTTTACCTGTTCAAACTTTGAGCAAAGGCAATGCCGACATCGCATTCAACAACGTAAGCCTATGTCGCATAGTGCGCTGTGGTATTAAGACAACTGCCATCGGTAGCTAGCATCGACCCGCAAAAGAGAAACAGATTCCCCTGTAGGCTGGAATCATTTTCCCTGACGACCTCGCATTGAAGGTTGCCGCTGCAATGCGATGCCGGCCTGCAAGTAAATCATTATCATTTTATCCTGTTTAGCTGATTACTTGCGGGTTGCTGCAAAACATCGGGTTTTCTGCCGCCGGGCGTTTAACATCCAACTCCTTTGTACGTCGTATTCCTGACAGACGGTATCTGACGGGCCAAAAGTCCTCGCGGAAGGCGCGCTAGGACTGAAAATTACGGGGCTAATCACTTGACAATACCGGGCGGTTATAGTAATTTGTCTGCTTGTTTACCGTACATGTGCGGTAACTACGTTTGGTTAAGGTAGTTAGATTTGTTTTTAGCGTCATATATAGGGAAATGGGAACTGTTGCCAGGATAGTTCCCTGGCAAAAAGTTTGAAAACATCATTACATAAGTCACGGAGATGAGAATGAGGATCTGCAAGTTCTCTGCCTTTATCTTGCTTGTTATAGCTTTGCTCTCTCCCGGGATATCCGCCAGTGGTTTTGAAAATTCCCAAATAGGAATCAAAGCCGGTGGAATGTCCGGAGCCTTCCGCGCTATCGCGGATGATTGGACGGCGGCTTACTATAACCCGGCGGGGTATGCCTACATTTATGATAATCAGTTGGGTGGTAACCTTGCGCTGGTGCATTATCGTAACGAACTGACACCGAATTACGAGTGGCCGGGAAGTTCCGGTTGGACTCAGCCGGGAGTTTTCAATGGCTCCACTATCTACAATTTCCATGAGATCCTCTCGAATCCCTCCGGTGGTTTTGTGGTTCGTATGCCGGTCTGGGGCGAGACCGTCTTCGGCTTCTCTGTTTATCAGCCGTACGACTACAACGTCACCTGGAAACTGTACGAGAACATCGATGCCTACAACAACCTGATTACCATGCCGGGCGACCAGTACCGCAATAATCTTGATGTTGTCGCGTTTCAGCTCACAGCGGGGCGCGAATTTATGGAAGAGAAACTGGCCCTCGGGTTGGGTCTGCAGGTTCTTCGCGTAGACCTTCTTTACAACGACATCATTTTCCGTGACAATCCCTTCTGGGACAACCTTCCCACGCAGTACCAGACGATGTTTACCAGTAAAATCACCGAATGGTCAAACAACGACGGCTACGGCTTTGGTTTCGGACTTCGGGCCGGCGCTCTGTGGAAAGTGAACGAAAAGGTTAATCTGGCTCTCACCGCCAGCCTGCCGTTCGATGTTACCGTTTCAGGCAACAGCAGCCTGGAGTTCTACATGCCCAATGTCCCGCTTTTGAGCTCGGACTCGCTGCCGATTGCCAACCCCGGTCAACCGGCCAACCTTTTCTTAACCGGCGCGAAAGTTATCGACTCGGCGGATTTCGACGTGGAAGTTGACCTGCCACCCGCAATCGGCGTCGGCATGGCCTACACCGTTAACGATAAGTTCCGCATCGGCATCGATGCCGAGTACACTTTCTGGTCGGGCTACGACGGTCTGTTCTTCGAGTTCTCGGGCCACCAGGGCATCCCTACATCGGCCGATTCATCGGAGATCGCCAAGACCTTTCTGACCTCTAACATCAGCAGTCCGGTCGACTGGAAAGATGCTTTCAAATTCATGTTCGGCGCCAAGTACGACCTTTCCGGGGTAATGACCCTGGTCGGCGGTACTTCCTTCGATCAGTCTCCCTGCCGGGACTCTGATCAACTCACGCCGCAGTTCGTCGACACCGGCGACAAGTTCGGCCTGACCGGCGGACTAATCTTCCACATTCAGCAGTGGGATCTGGGGCTGGCTACCAGCTACGTCAGGTATCCGGATCTGACCGTTGACAAACTGGTTGATCTGGACGGCGATGGCAACATGGACAGCTTTGGCGGGGTCTACAAGGCTGATACGTATGAAACAACTCTGTCATTTAACTACCGGTTTTAAGGAGGGCGACGATGCTGAGATACAGTAAATACGCAGCCTTGATCCTGATGCTGGTGATCGTCTTTGTCTCCGGCTGCAGCGACCGCGGCACCAACATACCCGCCCAACCTGAAATAGGTTATATCACCACACCACAGGATATCAAAGTATCACCGGCCGTGCACGATTTCTTCCCGGAAATGGTGTTCCAGATTCGAAATCAGCTCCGCCTTCTGGAGGTAGCCGTTTACCTGCCCGACGTGGCTTTCCCGGAACCTTACGGACCCGCGCAGGCCGTGCCACTGCTGATACTGCTTCCCCCGCAGGATGGTGACCAGTTCTACTATTTCAATCATGGTCTGCAGCAACTGGCTGATGAGATGATTGCCGACGGCACAATTCAGCCGATGGCTATTTGCTGCCTGTCCAATGACAAAGTGTTCGGTGGTTACTTCTATGCCGGGCACTACCCACCCGCTGGCGACTATGATGCCGTGATCGGCGACGCATTGATTGAATACCTCAACAGCCGTTTCCCGTTGATGAATACGCCAGCCAAGCGTGGTGTCGGTGGTACCGGCCAGGGCGCATACGGCGCCTTCCGGGCCGCTATGCTTCACAGCGATATGTTCTCGTCGATCAGTGTCACCGACGGACCGCTTGATTTCGACGGCCTCGACGGTAAGTCGGGCCTGATGGAACTGTTCGATGACGCTCTGACGGAGCAGAGTCTGGATGCTTCCAACTTCAAGAGTTTCGACACGTCGGGAGCCTGGCATATTTCCCGCATGTTTGTCGGCGGCTCCTATGCCTTCTCACCCCATGACACCCTGGTCTACTGGCATAGCGCTATCGTAACGGATCCCGACGACTTTACCGAGAGCCTGGACATTTTCATCGATTCGACCAAGCAAATCAATGACACGACTACGCTGATTCGCAACATCGTCAACCAGAGTCCGGATTTCGATTTCCATCTTCCGTTTGACGGTCACGGCAACACCTACATGCCGATCTGGTCTATGTGGCTGAATAACAACCTCGAGAACGTTCTGGCCAACCAGGGCTCCGCGTCGCTCGCCAGCATGGACATCCAGATACATACCACGCCCGACGCGCGGTACGGTTTCTACGACCAGACCAAGTCCTGGATCAACACTATGAAAAACCCGCCTTACAGCTACAATGTGAAGGTGAGTGAATATTCCGGCTACGAGGGGAACCCGGCCACGCATGACCAGTACCTTTACGAAATCATGCGCGATATGCTGAAGTTCCACTCCGATAATTTCGGCGACTAGTATCTGTCAATAAACTCAAACCCGGAAGCGCAAATCAGCCCTTCCGGGTTTTTTTTGGACGGTAGTAACATGGCACAACGTAATTATGATCTGCTGTCGGTGGGTGCCCACCCGGACGATATCGAAGTCGGCACCGGCGGGGTTCTGATCGACCTCCACAAACGCGGCTACAAATGCGGCGTGGTCATTCTTACCGAGGGTGAGATGGGCACCGGCGGCACGGCGGAGGTAAGGGCCGAGGAGGTGCGGCAGGCGGCTGATATCCTGGGCGTTGATATCGTCAGGACGTTCGACTGGGGCGACACCAGGCTTCAAGACAGCTATGACAATCGCCTTGCCCTGGCGGAGATCATTCGGGCGACCAAACCACGGATAGTCCTCACGCCTTACCCACACGTCGGCCACGGTCGTCGCCAGTCACATCCGGACCATGTCGCTGCCGGCATCATCACTATCAATGCCGTTCACCTGGCCTCGCTCAAAAAAGCCGACCTGCCGGGTGATCCCCATCTGGTGACACGGATTTTCCACTATTTCCTGCCGCCGAAAGTGCAGCCGAATTTCATCATCGATATCACCGCCCATTTCGAACAGTGGATCGAGGCGCTCTCGGCGCATCGCTCGCAGTTCCTCAATCCGGAGAAATCCAAAAACTATATTGAGAGTCTTATTGCTACGGCCCGTTCCTTTGGTCTGTTGGGCCGTTGCCAGTATGGGCAGGGATTTTATGCCGTAGAGCCGATCCTGGTTGGTGATATCATGACCCTGGCTGCCAGCGATGAACACTGATCCGCCGGCAGGCTGTCAACTCGACTGCGAAAGCTTCGTCAGTGGTGTGTTTCCGATTGTCTCGATTATATCGTTGGCGTAGAATTTCTTGTCCTGAGTTAAAACTCTTCCCTCTTTCTCTGCCTTAATGCTGCCTGAGATTCACAGGTTCACTCCCATCATCGATTCTCGAGAAAAAAAGGGAATTGCCCCAGCCGCATATTTCAGCAACTGAATATTACCTTCATTGAAGCGGTTATTGTTCAAAAAAATATTGACAAAAACAGCGGGCTGTTTAATATATCCACCGAAATATCAGACACTGGTAGCTGTTTGCCGTTGATATACATGTAGGTCTGAGCGTTAGAGAAAAACACCGTTTGGAGGACGTTAGTCAATGCTATGCGCCAGGTGCAGCGAAGTAATTCAGGGGCGACCGATCAATGAAGGAAGTGAATTTTTCTGCTCCCTTGAATGCGCCAACAGAACATCCGGCCTGGAATTCGATGAGCAGGATGAGTACTACGATGAGGGGGATCTGGAGGGAATGTACATAGAGGAAGATGAGTAAGGTCGATCGCTCGCCGAGCGAGACTTTGCTCTAATCCCTTGATATTTCCAGAATTTCGTAATTGATAATCCCGGCAGGTGCCTTTACCTCGACCGCGTCACCAACCGCCTTACCCAAAAGGGCGGCGCCAATCGGTGATTTAACCGAGATAATATTATTGTAAACGTCCACCTCGTCAGGCGGTACTACTGTATACAGCATTTCTTCACCGGTCTTCTGGTCCTTGACTTTGACTTTGGCGAACAGATAGACCTTGTCCGTGGGAATATCGTCCACATCAACCGGATGTACCCGGGCCAGCTTGAATTCCAAGTCGGCCAGTTTCATTTCAATGTGGGTCTGGGTCTCCTTGGCGGCGTGGTACTCGGCGTTCTCCGAAAGATCACCCAACTCCCTCGCCCGCTTGATTTCGGCCACTATTTTCGGGCGCTCTTCGAACTTGAGTCTCTTCAACTCCCGCTTAAGTTTCTCGATGCCCTCTCTTGACATGTATAGTCGGTCACTCATAATCTTAGACAGCGCTAATCCAATTTACGGGTTATTGCCAAAGGTTGTTTGTTCCCTATTATGCGAGAAAAGACCGTAGATGGCAAGGGAAAAGAGCAGCCCCGGGAAAATCGGCTCTATGCCAAGCCAGTAGGAACCATCGACCGACCAATATTTTGATACATACCACAGCAAAGACAACAGGGCACTGATGACGATTGATCCGAACGCCGCATGTGGTGTCAGGCGGCGTTTTCCCACGAAGGCAAAGAACACAGGTACCAGCAGAGCCGGCGTTCCGATCGAACCGAAAGCATGCCAGATATCCACCGCCGAGCGAAAGAACAGGGCGAACACCACCGCGATCATAGTGGATACAATCAGTCCAATACGGGTGTAGCGGGTGATAGTGGTACCGCTGATCCGTTTCAATCGCGGAACGATATCATTGCCGAATGTCGAAGCCGCCAGGAAGGAATACGAATCGATGGTCGACATGACGGTTGCGAGCAGCGCCAGGGCGAATAGACCCAGCAGACCAACCGGAAGGACTTCCAGCGCCAGGGCGGGATACGAGGCGACCGGGTCGGCCAGTGACGGCAATATGGCGCGCGCGTAAAGCCCACAGGTGGTGGTCAGAAAATCAAACAGCGCCCAGAAACCGATGGCGATAAAAATCCCCCGGCGGGCAACCCGGCCGCTTTGAGCCGCGTAACATCGCTGATAAAACGCCGGTTCGATCAAAGTGGCCAGCGCAATGAAATACCACACCGCGATATACCATCCGGAATTCCCCCCGTGCCACGTCAGGTGCGTCTCCGGCAGCGCGCCCACAAGGAAATTGATGCCGCCGTAGCGACTGTAGAGAACCACCAGCAGGATAATGAAACCGAGAAACATCAGGCCGAATTGGAAAAGGTCGGTGCGGACGACCGATTTGAATCCGCCCATGAAGACATAGACAACCGAGAAGACAGTGCCGAAAAGCACCCCCACCCAGAAAGGAAACCCAAACAGATACTCACACAGAACACCCAGCATCAGGATATACGCGGCAGGCACCGTCATCAGGAATATGATCACCGAGCCGGCCAGGGCGGTTTTGTTATCGTACGTCTGTGCCAGGCGCTCCGGGATGGTCAGCAATTCGCTCTTTCGCACCTTCTCGGCCAGAAACAGAGCGAACAAGAACGCCGCCAGATAGTACGGCAGACCGAACACCAGCCAGTTGGACAGGCCGTATTTGAAGCTGTATTCGCCCACCCCCAGGATACCGCCGTACCAGGTCGATACCAGGCTGGCGACAAAGGCGGGCAGCGTGAGATACCGCCCGCCGAGTATCATCTCGGTCACCGAGCTGTCTTTTTTCAGGCGCCTGACAAAGCCCAGACAAAGAAGCGCCGCGAGGTATAAAACTATCAGGGCATAATCGAGCGTTTGCATCAATTAAAATAAATCCAGTTGCATCTGTCCGTAAAACGATCTCTCCGGGGCGACAAAATACTCCGCCCAGCTCCCGAACACCGGGTTTCCCTGGCTGTCGGGGTAAGCATAGTTGTCACCGTAGCCGGACCATTCATACTTCTTATCGAACAGATTGTCAACCCTGACCGACAGGGTGATATCGCCGACATTGAGAACGTTGGCAAAGCGATACCTGGCCGAGAGCGACGAGGTAAAGAACGGATCGATGGAAAGGTCATCGACGTTCCACAATTCCATATACTGCCGCCCGACAAAGCGCGAGCGCCAGGTCAGTCGCCAGGGGTCCTGATTGAAGTCGACAATCACATTGCCCAAATAGTCGGGAAAGCCGGAGAGTTTCTTGTCGGCATAATCGAAATCGAACCCGCCCAGGTCCCGAACGAATTTTTTCACCCGATTGTAGTTATAGGCAAAATTGCCGCTGACCGAAAGATGGCGCACGGGCGCGACCGAACCGGACAACTCCACCCCGGCATGCACTGAACGATCGATATTGATGGAAAACGGCAAACCTTCGACAATTTCATACGACAGAATCTCATCGTTGAAAATCATCCAGAACAGGTTGATACCCACCTGGTAGCGGCGGTCGGTATATTTGCCGCCCAGTTCAAAATCATATACTCTTTCGTTTCGTACCAACGGATCGCCGAATTCATACAGCGTGTCGTTGGTTGCTGTAACGTACGTCCGGGTAATCTCCAGCGATGGCAGCTTCCATGGGTCATCCGCCTCGTACACGGCACCGTCGGACGGGGTACGCGATGCTACGGCGAAATTGGCAAACAGGTTAAGGTTGGTGTCAACGTTGTAGTTGAAGCCGATGCGGGGCGAAAAGAACATGGCGTCGATATCATAATCATAACCCTTGAACGCACCCACGCGCTCCTGGTCGAATTGCGATTTCGTGTAGCGCAACTGCGTCGTCAGTTGGCCGCTAAGCTTTTCGGTGAGTTGCAGATGTTCGGTGACAAAGAGCGAGGCTACGTATTTCTTCCCGGCATAGTCGTAATATCTGGTTCCTTTCTCCGGCACGCCGTTGAGAAATTCCGCCCGGACCACCTCACCCCAGTGGTCAGAATCGAAATAGTAAAGCGATCCGCCCAGATAATGCGTGCCGCGCGAGTGCTGAATACTCAGTCGCGGGTTCCATCCGACCTGGTTTTTGAAAACCCACTTCTGCCGAACAAGGTCCCCGGAGCTGCTGTCGGAGAGCGCCGTCAGGTTATACTCGGCGTAGTCACGGTCGTCCTTGAACTGCTCGTAGTAACCTTTCCCGCGAATGTAATAAATCGTGTTGGACAGCGTGGTCCGGTCATTGAACCTATAGGTGTTGTGCAGATGATAATGCGGCTGGTTGAAATTGTCCGTCTGGTTGCTGTAGGTGTTGTACGGGTTGACGCGGCGGTCCTGCGCAAGATCGCTGCGACCGGCGCCGTAGTAAGCCAGATGCATACGCATCGGCCCGCCGTACACGTACAGTTCGGTGGACATGTTGGGATCAAGACGACCGACGGCGAAATAATACGACCAGCCCTCGTACCAACTGTTGTACCGGTAGCCGCCGCTCTTTTGCTTTGAGAACCGACCCGAAAAAGTCCAGCGACCGTCGATCAACCCCGACGAATACTCTACGCTTTGCTTGTAGAGATCGCTGACTGATTTTCCGCCGGAGGTGTATTCGCCGTAACCGGCCGTTAGGGTCGTTTGCCGCGGGCGGGTGAAGATGCTGGTGACGATATTGACCGAGCCACCGAACGAGGCATCGCCGTAAAGCGAATTCCCCACACCGCGCTGTACCTGAACGTCCTCGACATTGGCGGCAAAATCCGGAATATCCACAAAATAGGTGGCATGATCCTCCGGGTCGTTGAGCGGCACGCCGTTGATGTAGGTCGCTACCCGCTTGTCGTCAAACCCCCGGATCTTCATGTAGCTGTATCCCAATGCCGAACCGGCATCGGAGTACGAGAAAAGATTGGGCGATATCTCCAGAAGCAGCGGGAACTCGCCCACCGTGTAGTCACGGCTGATTTCGTCGGAGGACAGGTTGTCAAAAGCTATCGATGACACCCCGGTCTGCGCGCGGTCGGCTGCCACCAGGATATCTTTCCCGCGAACATACATCGGCCGCAGGATGACCACGTCGGGCAGACTGGTTAATTCCATTTGCTGCGGATGGAAACCGATGTAGCTGAAAGTCACGCGAATCACTTCCTCGTCAAACAGCAGGGCGTATACACCGCTCTCACCGGTGACTGTTGCCACACCCGGCTTATCGGTGACGACGGAAACGCCGATCAACGGCCGACCCTGCTCGTCAGTCACCTTACCGGTGATATCCAACGGCCAGACAGCGGCTGAACATAAGAGAAACATTAGAGTAACGATGGTTACACTTTTCATGACAGAACCCTCACACTAAACATTAACGTTATGGTAAGATTCCGTCCTGAATCGTGGGTATGCCTTGGCAGGCGGGTAAGGGGATGCAGTGAACATCTCCGTTTCCCTACGCCGGTATTACCCGGATCAGGTTAGGGGGTATAATCTCAGGCGTGTCTTGCGCCACCCCCAACGGATTTATCTTTCAACCTATAATGTGACGCCGCGCTCCTCCCAAATCAAGCACTTTTTTTCGGGCGATGCTCGACATTGCTGCCTCGGCCTATATTGGCGCGACTGGGGCGCTTTTCTCCTGCGGATTATACTTGACAAATCGTATCATATTTGCTTGAATGACAACGTAATCCTTTTTCCTGCAATCCACGGAGGCATTATGAAGAAAATCCTTTTAGCGCTGTGCGCACTGATGTTGCTGGCACAAGCGCCGATGGCTGTAGGTCCATCTCTTGGGGCCGGTGCCTTCGGCGGCATGCACTTCCCGCTTGTCCAGGATGATCAGGGTTCCGGGTCAACCTTTGGCATCCGCGGTATCGTCCAGATTATACCGTCTCTGGTGGCGGAGCCAAACATCACCTTCAGCAAATACGGTGAACCCGATTTCGGTATTGTCGGTGTGACCAATGATCTTGAGGGCTCCAAAGTGACCTCGTTTGGCGTCGATGCTCTCTTTGGCAAGGCGTCGTCCGTTCCCGGTATCAGGCCGTTCGTGCTCGCCGGTTTCGGTTTCTACAAAATCAAGAGGGATCAGACCGCCGTATTCGATGACGATAGTTCCATATTCGGGTATGCGTTCGGCCTCGGGATCGCCACATCCGTGGCACCCAAGATATCTCTCGATGTGCGCGGCAAAGCTCACATAATTCCTTTTGAGAGCGGTAGCTCCAAGAAATCCGTGTCGGTCATGGCCGGCCTCAACTATTACTTCGGTGTCTTATAGGAGGTATGGTCATGAAAAAACTACTTAATAAAATCGGAGTGCTGGGCGCGGCGGGTATGCTGCT
>JAUXCD010000014.1 GCA_030619085.1 Candidatus Zixiibacteriota bacterium | reverse complement strand
GTACGTCGCTGAATGATGACCAGTATATTCCGGTTGAAATACGCTGGGAGTCGGACGGTGCCGGCCGGTCCGCATACTGTTATCGGCGTGATCTGGATTATGACTACGACGGTTACCATCCAAACCAGAACATGACCGCCTGGGATATCAGTTCTTTCCCGGCGCGGCAGGTGAATTTCGCCTTTGTCGAGTACTACGATCCCGCCGACCATTCCGGTCAGGACGCCGACTCCGTGTGGAACCCGGGCGACCAGTTGAATAAGTCCGGCTGGCCGGATTATTGGGGAGGCCGAGAGTACCTGTTCATACTGAATTCCGATTATTCACCGGTCGAGGATCCCCGTTATGCGGTCAATCATGGCTGCTGGGGTCCGCCCGATGCCGACTTCGACTGCATCGTCAGTGGCTGGGTAAAGGCCGTATCGGATATTCCGGCTCATCCTGACCCGGGAGAATACCTGAGGGTTTTTCCGCAAGCGTATGACATCGCCAATGACACTTTCACCTTCACCTCGGAATATGTTGAGCCGGGAACGACCGGTCCCGAGGGCGTCTCCATCTACATCGAATACAAGATCTACAACAAAGGCGGAAATAACATTGACGATTGCTACATTTCCCTCTGGTCTGATCCTGACCTCGGGAGTGCCGGTGACGACCTTGTCGGCTGCGATACACTAAGTGACATTCATTTCTGTTACAATGGAGCGTGGTGGGATGACATATATCAATCCTGCGCCCCGTCGGTCGGTTACCGCCTGCTCTACGGCCCGGTCGTACCATCGGTGGATGACACCGCCTACTTTGATGGTTTTCCGATGCCCGGTTACAGGAATTTAAGAATGACGTCGTTCGCGAAGTATATTAACGGTACTGATCCACAAAGCGCCGATGAGACCTACAACTGCATGCAGGGACTTCTCAAAGATGGCAATCCGTATATGTACGGCGGTCAGGTTCTGAATTACTATCACTCCGGCGATCCGGTTGCGCAGACCGGTGATTTGGACACAGGTCCAGCGGACCGCCGAATGATGTGCAATATGGGGCCGTTCACATTTAATCCCGATGACAGCCAGTACGTCCTGGCGAAATGTGCGGTCGGGAAGGGAGACGATTACCTTTCTTCCATCACCAAACTCAGGGAGATTCTGAATCTTCCGCTTGATCTGCCATCGTGCTGCCTCAACCGGGGGGATCTCAATCACAGCGGTGGATCGAGTCCGGTCGACATATCTGACCTGACCTATCTTGTCGATTACATGTTCGGCGGTGGTCCTCCGCCGGTCTGTTACGAGGAAGGGGATCTCAATGACAGCGGCTATGTCGATATTTCCGATCTGACCTACCTGGTAGATTTCATTTTCGGGGGTGGTCCGCCGGGGATACCCTGTCCGTAAACAGTCAAAAAAAGGGCGGCCGGTTGGTCGCCCTTTTCTTATCCAGCTCTAAATGCGCTGGCAGCGCGGACAAAAGTGCGCCGAGCGCGAACCGATCTTCTCGCGGATAATCTTCGCGTTGCAACGCTCGCACGGCTTTCCCTCGTTGCCATAGGCCTTCAGGTATTTCTGGAACTGTCCAGCCTGACCATTGACGGAACTGAAGCTGTCAACCGAGGTCCCCATCTTGTGTATAGCGAACTTCAGAATGTCTTGTATGTGACCGTGCAGCTCGACCAGCTTCCGCCGCGACACCGATGAAACCAACCGCCTGGGATGAAGACGGGAAAGATACAGCGTTTCATCGGTATAGATATTCCCCAATCCGGCGATAAACGTCTGATCCAGCAAGGCCGGTTTGATCATGCGGATCTTGCCGGTGCACAGTATGACAAATCCGTCGGCACTCAGGTTCAACGGTTCCGGCCCCAGCGCTTTCAGGCCATCCTGTTCCCACAGTTCATCGTTGGGAAACAGGCGAAGGCGGCCAAAGCGGCGATAGTCATTGAAGCGAAGGTTGAGGCCGTCTTTGGATTTTCGCCCGGAGCGGAAATCGAATATCACCAGGTCATGCTTGTCAATCGGAAGCGATTTGTCCCGGTAGAAAAAATGGCCGGTCATTTTCAAGTGCGCCCAGAGAGTGACATCGCCCGAAAGACTGATCAGGATATTCTTCCCGCGGCGGGTTACGTCCAGAATCTTCCGGCCCGCAAGTGCCCGGGCAAAACCGCCTCCCTTAAACGAATCGCTCACCACAATTGATGCGGGCGGGGTGTTGTTCAGATGCACCCGTTCTATCGTCTCACCAACGACGGTCTGGCGCAGTCCTCTTACGACAATTTCAACTTCGGGAAGTTCCGGCATGGTATATCAGCGTTTACTTGCTGCCGTTGAGGATTTTTTTGAGGTATGAGCCAGTGTAGGACTTTTTGACACTTGCCACTTTTTCGGGCGTGCCAGCGGCGATAATACGCCCGCCGTCTTCGCCTCCCTCGGGGCCGATATCAATAATCCAGTCGGCCGTCTTGATGACATCCAGATTGTGTTCGATAACCACTACCGTATTGCCACGGTCAACAAGCTGATTGAGAACGTTGAGCAGCAGGCGGATGTCCTCAAAATGAAGTCCCGTGGTCGGTTCATCAAGTATATACATGGTGCGCCCGGTGGCAACTTTCGACAGCTCCGCCGCCAGCTTAACCCGCTGAGCTTCACCGCCGCTGAGCGTGGTGGCCTGTTGCCCCAGGCGGATATAGCCCAGGCCGACATTGTGAAGGGTCAGCAGTTTCTTTTTGATGCGGGGGATGTTCTCAAAGAAGGCCAGCGCTTCTTCGACCGTCATATCCAGCACGTCGGCGATGTTCTTTCCCTTGAACGCAACCTCCAGCGTCTCGCGGTTATAGCGTTTGCCTTTGCAAACTTCGCACTGCACATAAACATCGGGCAGGAAATGCATCTCTATTTTGATAATACCGTCCCCTTCGCATGCTTCGCAACGACCGCCCTTGACATTAAACGAGAACCTTCCCGGCATATACCCGCGTACTTTTGATTCATTCAGGCCGGCGAACAGCTCACGGATATGGGTAAACACGCCCGTGTAAGTGGCCGGGTTGGAGCGCGGCGTGCGACCGATGGGGGATTGATTGATATCGATAACCTTGTCAATGTGTTCCAGGCCGGTGACCTTTTTGTACGGCAGCGGCTGAACGCGGCTGCTGTAAAAGTGCCGGGAGAGAACCCGGTAAAGGGTTTCATTTATCAGGGTCGATTTGCCCGAACCGGAGACACCCGTTACCACCACCATCGTTCCCAGCGGAATGTCAACCTCGACATCTTTGAGGTTGTTGCCGGTGGCCCCATTGAGAGAAATGAAATTCCCGTTCGGCTCGCGCCGCTCGGCCGGAATGGCAATCCGGCGTTCACCGGAAAGATACTGACCGGTGATGGACTTCTTGTTCTTGCGGATATCGGCGGGGGTCCCTGAGGCCACCACTCGACCGCCGTGGATACCGGCACCGGGACCGAGGTCGAGGACGTAATCGGCCTGTTCTATCGTCTCACGGTCATGCTCTACCACCAGCACGGTGTTGCCGATATCGCGCAGTTCCACGAGCGTGTTGAGCAGCTTGCGGTTGTCGCGCTGGTGAAGGCCGATTGACGGCTCGTCGAGAATGTAAAGCACGCCCACCAGGCGCGATCCGATCTGGGTGGCCAGCCGGATACGCTGTGCCTCGCCTCCGGAGAGGGTTGAGGCGGCCCGGTTGAGGGTGAGATAGTCCAGGCCGACATTGCACAAAAAGCCAAGACGCTCGGTGACTTCCTTGAGAATCTGTTTGGCGATTATCTGTTGCCGCTTGGTCAGATTGATATTCTTGAAAAACCGGTAAGCTTTCTTGATCGACATAGCCGCGATACTGTCGATGGTTTCACGGTCGATGATTACCGACAGGGCTTCGGGGCGAAGGCGCGCGCCCTTACACGATGGACAGGGGGAAATGGACATGTAGTTCTCGATCCATTGCCTCACGCCGCCCGACTCGGTCTGACGGTAGCGACGTTCCAGGTGGGGGATAACACCTTCAAATGTCGACTTGTAAATACCAGAGCCGTGACCTTTGCCGGAGGTGTGTTCGTACTCGAAGCTGATTTCGTCCTTTTTAGAACCGTAAAGAACTATGTCCTGAATTTTTTTCGATAACTTCGCAAACCGTGTCGACAGCCGGAAATTATAGTGTTGCGCCACACCCTTGAGCATATAGCGGTACCAGTTGGACATTTCCACGCCGCCCCAGGGTCGGATAGCGCCGTCGTTTATTGACAGCGATGGGTCGGGCACGACCAGTTGCGGGTCGATCTCCATTTTTTGCCCCAGACCATCGCAGACCGGGCAGGCACCGTAAGGTGAATTGAATGAAAATAGTCGCGGGCTGGCCTCTTCGTAGCTGATATTGCAGTTGAGACAGGCAAACTGCTCGGAGTAGAGCAGGTCCTTTTTCTTAATATTGATCAGAACCTGGCCGCCGGCGACTTTGAGGGCGGTTTCGACCGAGTCCGCTAAGCGCTGTTTGGACTTGGACTTAACAACAAGGCGATCCACTACCGCTTCGATTGTATGCTTTTTCTTTTTATCAAGATCAATATCCGAGTCGGACTCCACCATCTCACCGTCAACCCTAAGACGCACAAAGCCTTCACTCAAAGCCTCCGCGATTATTTCGCGGTGCTCACCCTTTTTTCCTCTAACCAGCGGAGCCAGGACCATCAGCCGGGTGCCTTCCTCGAAACTTAGGATCGAGTCCACGATCTGCTCAACCGTTTGCTGCGTAATAGGTTGTCCGCACTTAATACAGTGCGGCACCCCCGTGCGGGCGAACATCAGCCTCAGGTAATCGTATATCTCCGTTACGGTTCCGACTGTTGATCGGGGATTTTTGGGCGTACCTCGCTGTTCTATTGAGATGGCCGGCGAAAGCCCCTCAATAAAATCAACATCCGGCTTCTCCATCAAACCCAAGAATTGCCGGGCGTAGGCCGACAGCGACTCCACATACCGCCGCTGGCCCTCGGCATAGATTGTGTCAAAAGCGAGAGAACTCTTGCCCGAACCGGACAATCCGGTGATAACCGTGAGGCTGTTGCGCGGTATTTTGACGTCAATATTCTTGAGATTGTGCTCTCTGGCACCCTTAACATGCAGGAATTGCTGGTTTTCTTTAATGCGGGCAATATTCATATTTGTTGTATCTCCGTAACAAGAGCAAACAGCAATATAGCCACAAAGTACCAGTAGTTAAAGAAGAAAAGCATGACAGGGACTCACTTTCTGGTCAACCGACAGCATTGGCGGATTGTTATCGAAATCAAGGGGGCCGATTAGACTTGACAAAAGAAAAATGGAAGATAAAATTGGGGCAATTATGCATGATAAGCACCAGGAATTTTTCGACGCGCTGGCGGTAGAATGGGATTTGATGTTTACCGCCGAGGATTTTGAGAGGTTGCAACATATCGTTGAGGGATTGGGCATCAAACCGGGGATGGATATTCTTGACCTCGGCTGCGGCACCGGTATCCTGTTTGACATGTTGCGGCGTATTGTAGGGGGCGATGGCTCGGTAACGGGCGTGGACTTCTCCTTCAAAATGGCACAGAGGGCACACCGGAATTTCCCCTTCGCCAATGTCAACGTGGTTGACACCGACGCTATCGATCTTCCCTTCGCAGATTCATCGTTTGATATGGCCGTGGCTTTCTCAGCGTTTCCCCACTTCTCCAACCAGCGTCGGGCTGTTGACGAGGTCCACCGGGTTGTGAAAGACGGCGCCGCTTGTTATGTCATTCATCTGGAATCCTCCAGGGAGATAAACAAGGTACACCAACGCATCGGCGGGGCCGTGGAGCATGATGAAATCCCGCCCGAGGGCACCCTTCGCGAAATGTTTAACAGCAACAAGTTCGCGGACGTCAAAATCATTGACCACCCCGGCTTGTTCTTACTGTCGGCCGTGAGTTCGAAATAGCGTTCGTATCGCGTGGCTACTGAATCCGCCAGAATCAGATTTTTAACACACTCCGCGCTGTATTTATCCCTGGCGGTGTTGCTACCGATCGGCTTTCATGCTTTCGGTATCGCCGGACGAATTTTCCTCCCCATGCACATTCCGGTTTTGTTGGCCGGTTTTCTGGCCGGACCGGTTTGCGGCCTGACGGTTGGTATCTTAGCTCCCCTGCTGTCGCATCTGCTGACCGGTATGCCACCGACGTACGCGGTGCCGCTGATGGCGGCCGAGCTGCCGGTTTACGGTCTCGTTGCCGGTCTGACTTATAACAGGCTGAAACTGAATATCTATTTGTCACTGATAATAGCTATGGTTCTGGGACGTGTGATGTTCGGCCTGAGCCTGTTTGTTTTGGGCCTGTTCATAAAACTGCCATACAGCGCCGCGGAATTCTTCGCCGGAGGCGTGGCCCTGATAACCGGACTTCCGGGTATAATTGTGCAAATAGCGCTGGTGCCAATCATCGTCGCCGCCGTGCGGCGCAAGCGAACAAACGGCTGAAGAATCTGCCCCCGAACAGTTCGAATTTCGCCGTTCAAGTGGGAATTCTTTATCGCTTGGAGAAGGAGTCTCCAAGCGATAAATTGTCTTCCGCAGTATCTGATCCTCTATAGTGGCACTTACCACCCCGGCGATAAAATCGCCTTTTCGTTTGAGCTGGCGGAGCCGGCCAGAGTGCGTATGGGGATAACGGGAACGAATTAGTCGAAAGTTACTTATCGTTTTATCACGGTGACTTCACCGCTGGTGATGGCTCTTACCTGGCCGTCGATCTCCAGCATCAGGGCGCCGTTGGCATCGATATCCACCACCGTGCCGCATATCTCTCGCCGGCCGGATTTCAATGAGACCTCGCTGCCGATCAACGACGAGTACATCCTGAGCTTCTTGTGCGAATTCTTCAGAAGGCTGGTACGGTACTGCTGATATTCTTTCTCAAGAATAACCAGGAAGCGCTGTAGCAACGCGATACGGTCGCATTTTTTTCGCAGGTTGATACGCACCGAAGTCGCGATCGGTTTTAATTCATCGGGGAAGTCTTCGGAGCGATGATTGACATTAATGCCCACCCCGACAACAACATAGCTTATTTTCTTATGGTCGGCGGCCAGTTCGGTCAAAATGCCGGCCGTCTTCTTCCCCGATATAAGAACATCGTTCGGCCATTTGATCTTGATTTTCCCCGGAAGCTCCTCCGAAAGAGTTTCGGCCAGGGCCAGGGCGGTCATGATGGACATCCCGGGGGCCTGTTCCGGGTGAAGAATCGGGCGCAGGATGACGGACAGATACACACCACACCCCGGCGGCGAATGCCAGACCCGCCCAAACCGGCCGCGGCCGCCGGTCTGCTGCTCGGCTGTGACGATAGTGCCCTCCGGCGCGCCAGTTTCGGCCAGCCGCACGGCGAGGTCGTTGGTTGATTTGACCGACTGATAGCAATGAACATGTCGGCCGATCAGTTTAGTCTTCAGCCCATAACCTATTTCAGTCGCATTAATGCTGTCCGGGGCCGAGATAAACTTCACATCCCGACTGCCGGTTTGAAGGCCGTAATTCCACTGGCTGATTTGCTCGATCGCGGACCTGATATCGTCCGGGGATGCTTTCAGCGATTTGGACAGCGCTGCTAAATTAAAAGATTTACCGGATTGAGTGCGGATCTTTAGTAGCAGTTGGTCGGCCAGATTTTCGAGTTTAGAGTTTGTGAGCATTTTATTTTACCGCCTTCAAGCTGAAATCCGCCGCCGGGGCGGAATGAGTTAGAGCGCCGATAGATATGAAATCAACGCCGGTGGAAGCTACGGCGGCGACGTTGTCGAGATTGACATTGCCCGAGGCCTCCAGCTTTACTTTAGGATTTATTTTGCGAGCGAGTGCTACCAGTTTCTTTCCCGATTCCACGGTCTGGTTGTCCAGGAGCAACCGGTGCGCGCCGGATTCGATAGCTTCGGTGAGCTGCGTTTCGTTGGTGACTTCAACCTCAATCTCAACATCTTCGGCGGTCATTTCAAACTGCAGCCGGAAATCACAGGTGGAAAGAAATTCCTGGGCTTTCCTTATCGCACTGGACACGGAGCCGGCCGCGGCAATGTGATTGTCCTTGATCAGGATCATATCATACAGTCCGATTCGGTGATTGGCGCCGCCACCATGGACAACCGCCGCTTTCTCCAGCAGGCGAAATCCGGGTATAGTCTTGCGGGTGTCAATAATCTTACAGCCGGTGCCGTCGACCAGCCGGACGAACCTCGCCGTCAGTGTTGCTACGCCGCTTAAGTGAGTCAGGAAATTGGGGGCGGTCCGCTCGGCGGTCAGCACGGTCTGATTGAAGCCGTCGATTTCGACAATCACATCACCCGGCTCAAACCGGTCACCATCGCATTTGAGCGGCTTGATTTTGTTGGCTGAATCGACAATTGCGAAGGTCAGCATCAACGGTCTCATCCCCGACAGGACGCCCTCGGACTTGGCCACGATATGAGCCCTCAGCGGGTCCGGCTCGAGGCAGGCCAGCGAAGTCAAGTCGCCGGCGCCCACATCTTCATCCAGCGCGGCCTTAACTAATTTGATAGTATCATCTTTTAGGGAAGCCATACCTTTAAGAGAACATCGCAGTTGGCAAATGTCAATTGAGAATTTATATTGGTGACGTGAAATCAGCAAAACTTCCAGGGCGAAAAATAGCCGTTATCGGATATGGCAGCCAGGGGTGCGCCATCGCCATGAACCTCCGCGACTCTGGACACATTGTGACGGTTGGCCTGCCACCGGGCTCGAAATCGCGGCGCAAAGCAAACCGGGACGGTTTCAAACCGGTGCGAAGCGTGTCCGATGCCGTGAAGCAGGCGGAAATAGTCTGCTTTGCCCTGCCCGACCATCTGCACGGTAGGGTTTATCAGAAAGAAATCGCGAAAAACCTGGCCGGTGGAAGCTGCCTTCTGTTTTTGCACGGGCTATCGGTGCATTTCGGATTTGTGGAGCCACCGAGCGATGCCGATGTCATCCTGGTGGCGCCGCACGGCCCCGGCCTGGCGGTGCGCGAGAAGTATCTAACCGACCGCTCGATGTCCGCGTTTTTTGCCGTTCATCAGGATGCAACCGGGCGCGCCCGTAAAACCGCACTGCGATTGGCTGAAGATATGGGCTTTCGCAAAAAGAAGCTGATTGAAACCAGCTTTGAAAATGAGGCCCTGGGCGATCTCTTCGGTGAACAGGTCGTTCTGTGCGGCGGCCTGACGGCGCTGATAAAAGGTGGATTCGAAACGCTGGTGGCTAAAGGTCTTCCGCCCGATGATGCCTACCTTGAAGTGGCTTATCAATTGGATCTGATTATCGCGCTCATAAAAAAATACGGCATCACCGGGATGTTTGAGCGGATTTCGGTAGCGGCAAGGTACGGCTCGCTAATCACCGGGCCGAAAATTATTGATGCCACTGTCAGAAAAAAGATGGATGCGGCTTTTGATGAGATCAAATCGGGAAGATTCACCACACAACTGAATCGACTGACCAAAGGCGACATTGCCCGCCTAAACAAAGCCCTGATGCAACTTTCCGACCCGGATTTTGAAAAAGCGGCCCGGAAATTCTCCAAGTAACGCTGCTTTTGGCAGCATCGCCAGGCTTCAACAAACACCCGACAAAGGCCGATTGCTTTATCTGTCAACAAGTTAGCCTGTTTGCGCTAAAATGAAAAAGGTTGACGCCGACCGGGTGGGTATATAGCTTTCAGCGTTTATGAAGAGATTAATTCGCACCGTTGGTGCTATCATCGTCCTGCTGCTTCTGATAGTGGTAGTGTACTACATCTACGATATGGTACGCATACGCACCACCTCGGAACGCCTGGCAGAAATAATCCACATCGAGGATACCCGGCAGTTGACCTCTGCGCTGAAGGAGTATCTCGGTGATGCCGACCCCGTGCTGCGCGAAAAAGCCGCGTTGGCGGTGGGGCGCATCGGCGCGCCCGGCAGTGCCGGTCTTTTGTACCCGATGCTCGGGGACAGCTCGTTTGATGTGGCCTCTACGGCGGCTTTCGCAATCGGCCTGACATCGGAGAAAGATTACGCCGGCAAGTTGCTGGAAGTGGCTTTTGACCTGCCATCCGTGGTGGGTGCCGCCGCTGTAGCCTCAGCCGGACGGCTGGCCGACAGCAGCATGACCGATGTCATTGAACAGTTGACGCAATATCTGTCGCATCCGTCGCCCGATGTTCGCGCATCTGTCTGCATGGCGCTGTTTAACAGCCGCGCCAAAAACAAAGCTGCCGATATCATAGCTCTGGTCAAGGACGAACCGGATGCCGAGGTGCAAAAAGCGGGGCTTTACGCCCTGGCCCGGATGGGCATTGCCGAGGCCTTGGAAATATATGTCAGTTTTCTGGCTGACCCTGACCCGTATGCCCGGAGTCTGGCCCTGCGCGGTCTGGGGAAAGTGCAGACGCCACAGGCAGAGCATTACCTGGCAATAGCCCTCAACGATTCCGACCCCGGCGTGGTGGCCCAGGCTATCGGTGAACTGAGCCAGCGCAAGAGCAGTGCGGCGAGGCGGTCACTGGTGCAGAAGCTTCAAACAGAGACCGATGAAAACCTGACCGTGGCGCTGCTGGGAGCGCTACGCCGTCAGCAAAACGACGGCGGCATGGAACGCGCCCTGTCATTGCTACCGGACGAGCCTTCGGAGAATATTACGGCGGCCGTCGTCACATATGTGGCATCGATTCGAAAAGACCGCGCCGTCAATCTTATTGACTCGCTGCTGGCCGTCTCGCCAAGCCGGGAGAAAGCGGCCTGTGCCGAGGCTTACCGTCTGGTCGGCAGCACCAACGTGGTACCGAGGCTGGCCACCCTCTTCAACGACGAGGACCCGCTGGTTCGCGCCGCCGCGCTGGAAAACGTGCTGCAGGTGGACACCGGTAATGTAGATTTTTACCTCAAGCGCGCCCTCAACGATCAGGACTTCACCGTGGTGGTGACCGCTCTGGACCGCATCAAGACCGACCTTCGCTCCGACTACCTGCCGACCCTGAGAGTGATGATGTCGCGCCACGGCGAGATTGATATCGACGTGCGCCGCTCGCTGGTGGAAGCCGCGGGGGCGTTTCTGACCGCCTCTGCCGACGATACCACCGCCCTGCGCCTGCTTATAGGTGGGACTCTGGACGAGGAATACATTGTACGGCGTGATGCCGCCCGGGTGTACAAGCAATTGTTTGATAAGGACCGGTACGACCTGGTAGCGCCGGCCCGGACAAGAATTTCGAAAGGCAGGATAGCGGATGCTATTGACAAGTACACCTCCAATCCCCGCGCGATCGTTATCACCAGCCGGGGTGAAATAGAGTTTGAGTTACTGTTCGATGTCGCCCCGCTGACTGTTCTGAATTTTATTGAGTTGGTCGAGAGTGGCTTTTACGAGGGGCTTATTTTCCATCGCATCGTTCCCAATTTCGTCGCCCAGGGCGGTGATCCGCGCGGCGACGGCTGGGGCGGCCCGCCATATTTTATTCGCTGCGAGTATTCCGACGTGCCGTTCGGGCGCGGCACGGTCGGTGTGGCTACGTCTGGAAAGGATACCGGCGGGTCACAACTCTTCATCACGTATTCACCACAACCGCACCTGGAAGCGAGATACACGGTCTTCGGTCAGGTGCTCGCGGGCATGGAGGTTGTTGATAGGCTGGTGTGGGGTGATGAGATTGAGAAAATCCTTATACAGGATGACACCAAATGATTTCTATGAGAGCTGCAATCTCGTTTGTGATAACAGCCATAATATTGGGACTGGCACTCCCGGTCTCGGCCCAGGACAACGGCGGCATTGATCCGGAAGCGTTGATTGCCCGGATTCTCGGTGTTGAGAGCAAGCAACGCGAAGCGGTCAGCGACGTCGTATTCGACGCTGAGTACGTGGAAGGTGAAAATGGCAAGGACGGAGAGTTCATCGAAAAGATCCGCTTCGTCAAAAAAGTCTATGTAAAGTATCTCGAGGACACGGTGTTCTTCCATGAAGACTACCTGGAGTACTACAAAGATGGAGAGCTGCAGTCACAGGAAAAAACAGCCAAAGAGGCGGCCGATCGACTTGATAAGGACAAAAAGCGCAAGCGGAGGAATATCTCGTATCCGATGCACATGCCTTTTTATGCGGAGAACCGCGACGAGTACGAAATCACTTATATGGGGGTGGCCGAGGAGTCGATCAACGACTATGTCTGTCACCATTTCAAGGTGGTTTCGCTTAAAGAAGATGCCGACCACATCAACGGTGATTTTTATTTCGAGGCGGAGTCGTTTCACCTGGTGCGGGTGGACTTCAGACCGGCCAAGCTGGTCAAGAAGCTCATGTTCAAATTGAAAAAACTGGATATGAGCGTTCTTTATGCACCCCGTCCCGAGGGATTCTGGTTTCCGACGCAGTTTGATATCCAGGGCAGCGGCAAGGCGGCGTTCTTTATCGGGGTGAAATTTGCCGGAAGCGAGTACTACCGCAACCCGGTCGTTAACGGAGGGATCAAAGACAAGATTTTCGAGGTGGATTATGGAGAGTAAATTCAAGACCAAAGTCGTCAAGGTGGATATCCCCGCCGACTGCAACATCATCTTTGGGCAAACACACTTCATAAAGACGGTGGAAGATCTGTACGAGACCCTGGTGGTGTCATCGCCGACACTCATGTTCGGTATCGCTTTCTGCGAGGCGTCCCAGAAACGACTGGTGCGATTCGACGGCAACCACCAGGACATGACTGACCGCGCCGTCAAAGCGGCTTATGATGTCGGCTGTGGACACTCCTTCTTCATTTTTCTTAAGGATGGCTACCCCATCAACGTTCTGCAGCGAGTCAAGAAGGTGGACGAGGTGTGCTGTATCTTCTGTGCTACGGCCAACCCCCTGGAGGTCATCGTGGTCGAAACGAATCTCGGTCGCGGCGTTTTAGCGGTGGTTGACGGTGAATCACCAGCCGGTATTGAGACCGATGAAGACAAGAAAGAGCGAATTCAATTCCTGAGAACGATCGGATATAAACGGTAAAGAGAAAGTGAAACAGACATGCGGTTTGAACTCGAACGAAATCCCACGGAAAAACTGATTATCGAAGATTCCGAATACAAAGGCCATCAGTTGGTCTCCCTGAGAATCCACTTCCTGTCCAAAGAAGATGAATGGCTCCCGACCAAAAAGGGTGTGACTTTCCGGCGTGATCAGCTTGATGAAGTGATTGAAGCGCTCACAGGAATAAAAAAGGCCACTACGTAGGCTGACAATAGTAACGGATATTTGGGCAGATGCGATCCCGCCGGGGTGGTTAGTTCCACCGGGCGGCGGTTTGAATTTCAGTATATCGAGATCCAAACTCAGCATCGATGTTCGTTACACGCACGGTCTTAATGAATTCGTCGATGAACCGGTACCGAATGGCATCAATATCGAGGACAACGGGGTGGCCCCAGACTGGAAACACAGTAATATCTCGATTATGCTTGGCTTCTATTTCTGATTAAGTATTGACCGCATGAATTGACAAAAGGGCTGCCATCTGTGGCAGCCCTTTTCTTATGCGCGATTCACGGGATTTGCCCGGCGATCGGATCAGTTGGTGAAGAAATCGAAGATGTTGCCCAGCATGCTGCTATCGGCCTTGAAAATCTCGGTGTAGCGGCACCGGCTGCAGGTCACGGTTGTAAACCGGGCGCTCTGTATGTCAAAGATCTTTGTCCAGAAGCCGCTGGCAGCTCGCATCTCGCCGGTTTCGTATGTGTTATTGGAACATTTCGGACAGTGATAATTCAGGTTCTGCATTCTATTCTCCTTTGCCGGTTAATATCTCTCCAATCAGCATACGATTTCAGAGGAAGGATTATTCATTGACGGCGGAGAATTAGCTCTTGCATTTTAGCCGCTGGACCGGCTGCGGCTGTAATTGGCAATGGCGGCGCGGATAGCATCGGGGGCCAGCGTTGAGCAGTTCACTTTCTCCTCCGGCAGACCGTGCAGTGCCTCGACAACATCCTCCCGGGTAAGTTGCTCGGCCTGCTCGACCGTTTTGCCTTTTACCATTTCCGAGGCAATCGAACTGGTGGCGATAGCCGCCGCGCAGCCGAAGGTCTTGTACCTGACATCCATCAGCCGACCGTCGACAACCTTGATATACAGCTTCATCATGTCACCGCAAGCCGGATTGCCGACCGAGCCCACGCCGCTGGCATCGGCGATCTCCCCGGTGTTGCGGGGATTCTGAAAATGGTCCAGCACCGTTTCGTTATACATGGCGGCAATATAAGGCGCCAGAGCCGCGGCTTTCAATATAAAAGAGCCATTTAGGGCAACTCGCGGATGGCCGCGGCGCAGGAGTATGAATTCGCCCGCGTGCGATATTCTTTGGGGCTTTCCCGGGATTTGATTATACTCTATGGTGATGTTTGAATATGATAAAATTGATGCCGAACGCGTCCTGTTGGTAGGCCTCGCTCGCGGTTCGGCCAAACGCGCCGACACGGAGAGTTCGCTGGAAGAACTGGCGCAACTTGCCTTCTCGGCGGGTGCCGAAGTGGTCGGCCAAAGGGTACAGGTGAGATCAAAACCGGACCCGGCCTTTCTGGTCGGTCGGGGGTTAGTTTCCGAACTGAAGGAAATGCTGGAGCAACTGGGCGGTAACTGCGTCGTTTTCGATGAAACCCTGTCTCCCGCCCAGCAGAGAAATCTCGAAAAAGCCCTGGAGGCCAAGGTTCTCGACCGGGCCATTCTGATTCTCGACATTTTTGCTGCGCGCGCCCTAACGGCAGCAGCCAGGCTTCAGGTGGAGTTGGCCCAATTGGAGTACACCCTGCCGCGACTGACCGGTGCCTGGGTTCACTTCTCCCGTCAGTACGGCGGTATCGGCGCCAAGGGACCGGGTGAAACTCAGCTTGAAATCGACCGTCGCCAGGTGCGGACCAAAATAGCCACTCTTAGAAAACGGCTCGATAAACTCGATCGCCAAAGGCAAACTCAGCGTAAGCGCCGGCAGATGCTTTTCAAGGTGGCCCTGGTCGGTTACACCAATGCCGGGAAGTCAACCTTGTTCAATCGCTTGACCCGGGCCAGCGTGACCACCGCCGACCGCCTGTTTACCACCCTTGACTCAACCACTCGCGTCATGTCTTCGGGTTATCCCTGCCGGATAGTGTTTTCTGACACGGTGGGTTTCATCAAGAAACTTCCGTACCAATTGGTCGAATCTTTCAAATCCACGCTTGAAGAGGTTAAGCTGGCAGACCTGCTTTTGCACGTTGTTGATTGTTACGATCCGGACTGGCCGGTCCAGGTTCAACAGACCAAGCAGGTATTGACCGAAATCGGAGCTGATCATGTGCCTTATCTATTGATATATAACAAGATAGATTTAAATCCGGACTTTTCCGAGATTTCCGGTAATGGTTCGGAAGAGTTTGTCATCTCTGCGGTGGCCGGCAACGGCATGTCGGCCCTTCAGGCGGAGATCATCGTCCGCTCCGGACGTTTCCTTAACCATAGAAGCCACAATTAGTTAAACTTCCATCTTTGGTCTGCCGATAATCCTACTATGGCAAAATCTATTCTCATCGTGGACGACAACCCCAATATGTCTTCGCTTCTGTCGGAGATGTTGGAGGTATTTGATTACGAATCGGTTCGGGCTCGTGATGGCAGAGAGGCACTTACTGCGTTGGAAGAAAGTAAGTTCTCGCTTGTCATTACCGATATGCGCATGCCCAATATGACCGGTTTGGAACTGCTCGAAAGAGTGAAAGACAAATACCCGAAATTGCCGGTGGTCCTCATATCCGGTTACGCAGTGGGTGACTTCTCCGGAAGCGGCGATATCGTCAAGCCGGATGGTTTCCTTCCCAAACCGTTTATGATGTCCGACATCGAAAAACTGCTGAACTCGCTGCTGTAGGACCCGGTCCCTTCCAGTAGATTCCACCTTACCGCATACGGATGCGTACAGGCCGCACTGTGCCTTTCGCATCAGGTGCCATGACCCAATCCGCCTAATGTGGTGCCCGACGGAGAAACTACTTGCTGCGTATCGCAGCGCGAGGTACTTTCTCCCACAAGACATCCGTTGACTTCGTAACATAGACACTATCGATAAATCACGAATGAAGGAGGATCACCATGCCGGTGAAACGTCTCTTTAGCAAATACGGTCTGGACAATCACGGCCTAACCAATGTCCGGAAAATTCACTGGAACCACAACACGCCGATGCTCTATGAAGATATCATCCGCAACGGCGAAGGCTCGCTGATGCATCTGGGACCGATCGCCGTGCGAACCGGTCTGCACACCGGACGGGCCGCCAAAGATAAATTCATCGTCGAAGAACCTCAGACCGGCCATGATATATGGTGGGGAAAAGTCAACCGGCCGATATCCATCGAGCAATTCGAACTACTCTTCCGGCGCCTCCAGGCCTACCTGCAGGGACGTGATGTCTATGTGCAGGATTGTTACGCCGGACACGATCACCGCTATCACCTGCCGGTCAGGATTATTACTGAAACCGCCTGGCACAGTTTGTTCGCGCGCAATATGTTCATCCAACCGACAGTCGAACAGCTCGACAGCCACGTCCCGGAATTCACCGTACTGCACGTGCCAAATTTCCAGGCCATCCCCGAAATCGACGGCACCAATTCCGAGGCGTTCGTACTTGTCAATCTGCGCCGCAAGCTGGTGATGATCGGCGGCACCAGCTACGCCGGGGAAATCAAGAAATCCATCTTCACCGTGATGAACTACCTGCTGCCGCAGGAAAACGTGCTGTCGATGCATTGCAGCGCCAATATAGGCAAGGATGATGACGTCGCCCTGTTCTTCGGCCTGTCCGGTACCGGTAAAACCACCCTTTCGGCCGACCCCAACAGACAGCTAATCGGTGATGACGAACACGGCTGGAGCGACGACGGGGTATTCAATTTTGAAGGTGGTTGTTACGCGAAGATTATCAACCTGTCAGCCGAGTCGGAGCCGGAAATCTACGCCACCACGCGCCGTTTCGGAACCATTCTGGAGAATGTCGGTTACGACAACGTTACCCGCCGGCTGGACCTTGAGGATGCCTCTCTCACCGAGAACACACGGGCAGCCTATCCGCTGACTCATATTCCCAATGCCCTTCGCGAAGGCGTGGCCGGACAGCCGCGCAATGTCGTGATGTTGACCGCCGACGCTTTTGGCGTGATGCCGCCGATCTCGAAAATGACGCCGGAGCAGGCGATGTATCACTTCGTGTCCGGGTACACGGCCAAGCTGGCCGGCACCGAGAAAGGTGTCACGGAACCGCAGGCGACCTTCTCGGCCTGCTTTGGGGCGCCGTTTATGGTTTTGCACCCGAGCCGCTATGCCGAACTTTTGGCCGATCGCATCCGCGAGCACGACGTGAAATGCTGGCTGGTCAATACCGGCTGGTCGGGGGGACCGTACGGCGAAGGCAAACGGATGAAGATTGAATACACCCGCGCTCTGCTGAATGCCGCGCTTGAGGGCGCGCTTGATAACGTCGAATACGAGCCCGACCCGGTCTTCAATGTTTTGGTGCCGCTCTCCTGCCCGGGCGTGCCGACGGAGATCCTCAAGGCGCGCAACACCTGGAAAGACAAGAAAGCCTACGACAAGCAGGCAAAACACCTGGCGCGGCTGTTTATCGACAATTTCAAAGAATATGAAAACCAGGTATCCGATGAGATGAAATCGGCCGGCCCGAAAGGTTAATAGTCATCATCCTCGGGCAGGCCTTAAACCTGCCCGAGTTTCCGCGATTGGCATCGCGCGTTTATTTCTTGCTGACGTTGTCTTTTGACAGAACGCTGAAATATTCGTTGAAGTGAAAATCCTTCGGTTTCTTGGCGAACGGTCCCAGTTCGAATGAGCTCTTGCCACCGTGAATCATCTGCCTGACAAAGACCGATTCATCGTTCTCGCCGACCCGCAGTATCACCGGCATCTTGAAGTCATCACGCACTCCCCTGGCCTCGACATTGACCGTCACAAAAAACTCGCCGCTTCGATCTTCAATGCTGTACTCAACGTCGAAAGACGGATAATTGACGCCGTAGAGCCACTGCTGCGCGAACCAGTCGAGTTTATCTCCGTAGTGTTTCTCCGCCAGACGAAGGATGTCGGTATTGGTGAATTTTTTGGAGTTGGCCGTGAACGTCAGCTCGTGCATGAATTTCAGGAAACTACGGTCCGAACCGGTCTCCGTGTCGAACATCATCATGCGAAACATATGCAGCACCCAGACACCTTTATTGATTCTGATGGTGTTGATAGGAATGGTCTGGGAGGCGCGGTTGCCGACCACCAGGGGGAGGTCCCAGGTTCGTTCATGGAGCGTATATATGGAATCGCGCTTCGCTACAAGGTTGGAATAAAATTCACCACCGTCGAGATCGTTCTGGATAAACAGCAGTGACAAGTATTCCGGCACGGCGAACGAAAGCCAGTTCTCCCGGTCGGAGGCCGGTTGCACCAGCGCGCCGTACCATTGTCTGGCAACGGCGTTGCCGGCCAGAATATGAAAACCGCCCACCGCCGTGTAGCTGCCCTCGGTAACACAGGCCAGTTGCGGCAGCTTGATCATCCCCGGCATTGTCAGCAGGAATCCCTCGGGGTAAACGTTTTCCACGAAAGTTCCGACCGGGCCGCCAATACGGCTGCAGTAAAAGTTGAACGCGTCCAGGGTCGTCGTCTCATAGAGCGCATCCGAAATGAAACAGTTCTGCCCCTTCTTGATGTGCCTTGATTTCAGGAAATTCACGCTGATGCCCAGGTCGGAGACAACGGCCAGCGTGTCAAAACCCGTGGCATAGCCCTGGATGCAGAAGGTGTTATAGGGACGAGAGGTCGAGACCGTGAATTTCTCAAACTTGCCGTCGTGCGGCTCGGTGACGCTGCGGTCGGGGGCGATGTAGTTGAACCCCTTGGGTACGATGAAAGTGATTTCATGCGGCGCCGGCTGCGGATTTTCCACATACGGGAACAGGCAATCGAAATTCTTGCCACGGTACCACAATTTTAGGTCAAGGGTATCGCCGCGATAGTGGTACTGAGGAAGCAGAATACCGATGAATCTGAAATCCTTGCGATGGAGAAACCCCACCGGTTGGTCGTTGAAAAAAATCGAATCCGGCTTCAAATTAAAGTGAAGAAACAGTGACACGAAACGCAGACTGTCGGCGTTCACCAGCAATCTGATGCCGCCGTAGCCGCCGGTGACGGACATCCCGTCGAGACCGCCCATCTCGATCTCACCGTATTTCGACAGCGTTGTCGTGGGGTATACTATATCTGACATGGCGTCATCGCTGTAAATATTCCGGTCTTTTCTCTGGAATACGGCGCCATCGGTTGCCACCGTGTGGCCACCCTCGTGCTCATAGGAAATCCTCACCTGCTCCGGGCGGTTGGGATCGAAATTGAACTGGTAGCGGTTGAAATCTATCCAGAAATAGCCGTGCGCGTCGCGTTCGTAAGCTGACCGCAGGAGTTGGAAGTAATTGTCATACTGGTGCTGGATATTGGGCTTGAAGAAGAACTCACATTGTTTGTCCTTGGTCACGTTGAAATCGCGCCAGCTGAGTTGTTCATCCTCAAAAGTGAATTTCTCCTCCAGCAGCAGGTCGAGGTCATCGGCCATGCGAATCAGACATTCCTCGAAATCCTCGCTTATCACACTGTCCTGAGCCACGGTGTACATCGACTGCCGCTCCACGTGCGATGGGATATCGATATCGGCGTGCCCCTGACCGGTAAACAGCACCAGGGTAGGCCGCCCCATGACGTAACGCAGAAGATGTATCCGGCCTTCTTTGAAGTGAAAGGTGGCGACATCCTTGGTGTAGGTGAAATCATTGATTTGCGCAACCTTGCCGGTATTGCCGAGCAGGTCAATATCAACAAGAGCATAGTTATCGTGGAACCGCTGATCAAACTCGGTGTCGGCAATCACGGCAGCCGACAACATGCAGATTATGGCCCCAAGCAGAAATGCTGTATATCTCATCGGACTGGCCCTTTTTATTATAATGGTGACTATGATAAAGACGCAGTGCCTTATAATCCGTCTACTTTCTTACGAGAGATTTCTATAATGGTATCATAAAATCTACGATATTTTTTGTCAAAATCAACTTCAGCTTTCACAAAACGGTAACATGGATGGTTTGACCAAGCGGCCGTAAGCGCCTGTTCAATACGCAGCGCCGTGGTGATACTTTCATTGCGGATGGCGTCGGTCCGGTAGTGCCCCGGGCCCAGGGAAGCCGCGCTGCCGAGTTGGATCACCGCCGTGTAACGCTGATATTCTTTTTCGATAGTGGTTCCCGTGAAGGCCATGGTGTCCGGGTTGAATGCAAAGGCGTCAACCGTGCCACGATCCGTTATAAACGACCTACCGGCCACGGCGTCCTCGCGACCAATTTGCTTGAAGTAGATCTGACGGTGAAAGTCGGCCCAATTCTCGCGGTAATCGGGATTCTCCTCAAGGAGCTGCCGCGCCATTTCATTGAAGAAGACGAAATCCGCCAGGGCCGGTTCTTTCGCCAACCGCTCAACAAACTCGGTTTTGCCCGAGGCGGGCCCACCGGTTACGACTATACGATGATACATGATGCTCTGAATTTAACAGTCAGTGGTAGCATCTGTCAACGTAGAGTTAGCCAACCCGCGTGGTCCGGCGGCAAGAGTCAATTAGTGTGTGACAATCGCACCCGAATTATATATAATGTCTCTTAATAACCGCTGGCATATGAGGATTCCCTTATGAATATAAAGGCTATTCAGGATTATCTCGACGAACATGAAATCGACGGCTGGCTGCTGGCCGATTTTCATGCCCGCAACGAAATCGCCGTTCGGATGCTGAACTTGTCCGGCATCGTCACCCGGCGCTCGTTTTATTTTATCCCTGCGGAAGGCGCTCCGGTAGGACTGGTGCACGCCATTGAGCAGGACAAGTTTGCGCATCTCGAAGGAGAGATCATTCCGTATTCCAGCTACGTCGGTCTCGAGGCGGAACTGGAGAAGTTGCTTCGGCGCTACGGTCGCGTAGCGATGGAGTTTTCGGAAAAAGGCCGCCTGCCATATATCGGTTTGGTCGATGCCGGAACGATTGACCTGGTCAAGAGCTTCGGCGTCAATGTCGTGTCCTCGGCCGACCTGGTGGCCAGCTTCCAGGCCCGTCTCGACGTAGAACAGATAGCCATGCACCGCATCGCGGCCGGCAACCTGATCGACATCAAAGGCAAGGCGCTTGCCTACATCAAGGACTGCCTTGAAAACAACCGGACCGTGCGTGAATACGATGTCCAACAGTTCATGCTCGATCAGTTCGAGAAATGCGACATGACCACGGCCTCGGCTCCTATCTGCGCGGTTGAGGCTAATGCCGGTAACCCGCACTATGAACCGTCGGCGGAAAACTCCCGTGAAATCAAGAAGAATGAGCTGGTCCTGATCGACCTCTGGGCAAAAATCAAACATGACAACGCTATCTTTGCCGATATCAGCTGGATGGCCTTTACCGGTACCAGGGACGCTATTCCGGGAAAATACATCGAGCTTTTCAGTGTGATTGCGCAGGCGCGCGATGCGGCGGTCAGTTTTCTCAGGCAAAATATCGATGGTCGCCCGGTTTACGGTAGCGAAGTTGATGATGTCTGCCGGAAAGTGATCACTGATGCCGGGCACGGCGATGCCTTCACGCATCGCACCGGGCATTCTATAACGACCTCCGAGCACGGCACCGGGCCAAATATCGATAATCTCGAAACCGAGGACCGTCGCAAACTGCAGAAAGGACACCTGTTCTCGATAGAGCCGGGCGTGTATTTTGATGATTGCGGCCTGCGCACGGAAATCGATGTCCTTATTGGTCACAACGGCGTGGAGGTTACCACGCTGCCGCTGCAAAGCGAAATACTGTCGATTTTCTGAAATGTTTGTGACGGAAGACATGGTGCTGGCGATGATGGCCGCCTACGGGCGACCGAGGACAGCCACTTTTGAATTCCCGGTTGACCAAACCGAGTACCGTCGGATAGTAAACTCCCAGAAAGACGGGCGCAATCATGATGTCACCCTATATATCCGCAAGGGTGACAAGGTGGTGGTTATCGCCAAGCCGTTTTATCCACCCGGCCTCTACCGCGCGCCATCGGGTGGTCTGCATCCGGGCGAGGATTTCCGCATCGGCGCTGCCCGGGAGGCGATGGAAGAGACGGGCTGCGAGATTGAGTTCGAGAAATTCCTGCTGCGTACCGAGGTTTGTTTTGTCTGCGGCGACGACCGGATAAACTGGCGGTCGTTCGTCTTTAAGACAGGCTACGCCGGGGGGGATTTTGAGTTCACCGACAAGCGGGAAATAAAAGAGGTTCGCCTGGCCTCACTGGACGAGTTTTCGTCTTTCTCAAAGATCATGCGGGCCTCGAAAATCGGCGGTCTGCATTATCGCGCCGCCCTGCACGACAGCGTCAAAAACCTCCTCTGAGCCACGGTTCGGCCGTTAGACAAAAAATCACCGCCCCAGACTCCGATTTGCAGTCTCACAGAGGTAAAAAGGCTGCCGTGGCAGTGAACCGTAGCCTTGATTCCAGTGTTATCATAATCTACGTGAATGGATTAAATCTCCTTGACGAAGCTTTGATTATTGTTATATTTCCGAG
>JAUXCD010000152.1 GCA_030619085.1 Candidatus Zixiibacteriota bacterium | reverse complement strand
GCGATTGTTTGCAAGAGGAAGGTACGTCTGGTGACCGAAGATAGTGATGCGAATTTGACGCATGTCGATGTCGAGAATCCTTCACTGTGGTTTAACAAAAACTGGCAACTGGTCGGAAGCGCCAATTCCAACAGCACACGCGCGACAATTTCCGAGATTAAGAAGGTGTCAGTGCTGTAAACGAACGGCAGCGCCAAAACGCCGTGCTGACCTGATTCATATCTTCAGAAATCACAAGCACTTCTGAATACCGTACCCACCCCCTCTTGATTTAAATGTCCGAATACCCGATCCGACGGTCGGCGGAATTTACTTCACTATATTGATGATCTGCTTGAACTCATCACCATCGGCCGTTCGCAACATCTCAAACAGGGCCATTTCCACGCTGGTAAGGCGCGCGCCGCACCGGGTGATGGCCTCGATTCCGATTTTCTTGTTTTCGAGATTTCGTGAAGAGACGGCGTCGGCCACCAGGTAGACGTCGTAGTCCTGCCGCAACAGGTCGGCGGCCGTCTGGTAGACGCACACATGGGTCTCCATCCCGGTCAGCAGCACCTGTTTGCGTTTCAGGGCCGCCAGGCGGTCGGAGAAATCAACATTGCCGCAGCAACTGAAGGTGTTTTTGACCAGTGGCGACAGTTCGGTCAGGATGTCTTTGATCTGCGGGATGGTTTCGCCAAGCTTGTCCGGCAGTTGTTCGTTCCAGATAATGGGTATATTTAAAACCTGAGCGCCCCTGATCACCCTGACGAGGTTTTCGAAAAACAGTTCTTTCTCGTGCATCAGCGTGGCCAGACGTCCCTGAACATCAACAACCACCAGCACGGCATTTTCTCTATTGAGCATCGACTATTCTCCCGTAATCCACCCGGCGGGCGGATTTTGTATTTGTACTTATGATTATTTTGTGCCTAAGATACAGTCTGAGGCGGGTGGATGCCACCCAATTGTTGACCCGGAATGTGGAAAGGGTAAGCGCGAAAAAGCGAGCGGAGGAAGCGATGAAAGTAGGATTCATTCAATTGTCCCCAGTCCTTGGTGATCTGGACGCGACTATGAGCAAGGTCAAAAAGCATATGGACCGCTTCACCGCCGCCGATCTGGTAGTCCTGCCGGAACTGTGTAATTCCGGGTACAATTTTGAGTCGTCCCAGCAGGCCCGGGATACCGCGGAGCCGGTTGAGAGCAGCGTGTTTTTGGAATATCTGCATTCGGTATGCGTCAGGCACGACCGGTACATTGTAACTGGTTTCAACGAACGCGATGGCGACCGCCTTTACAACTCGGCCATATTGATCGGGCCGGGCGGGATTTGTGGTAAGTACCGCAAATTGCACCTGTTTCTGAATGAAAAGGATATCTTCACGCCGGGCGATGTCGGTCTGCCCGTGTTTGATGTCAGCGGTTGCAAGCTGGGTCTTCTTATATGTTTCGACTGGGTTTTCCCTGAGGCGTGGCGTGTACTGGCCTTGAAGGGCGCCGATGTTATATGTCATCCCTCGAATCTCGTAATTCCCCGGTTAGCGCAGACGGCCATTCCGGTCCATGCCCTGATCAATCGGGTGTATGTAATAACGGCCAACCGCACCGGTCGCGAGGGTGATCTGTCGTTTACCGGTCTGTCCACTATCGCCGGCCCGCGAGGGGAGATTCTTTGCCAGGCGGGCCCATCGGAAGAGGAGAGCGGCCTGGTAGAAATCGACCTGGCGGCGGCCCGGGACAAGATGGTGACGCCTCGGAATCACCTTCTGCAGGATCGCCGCCCCGATGAATATCTGGATATTGTAAAGTCCTGAGCCTCTGGTGGTGGCCCCGATCCGTAATCAAGCTGAATGCGACTTGCTGAGAGAAATACTTGATTATCTTGCCAGGGCATCATATATATAGAGCAGAAAAGATCATCTCGCAGGTTCAATTTGGGTTTTATTTCTAACGGATGATCCATCTAGTAACAACTTAATAACAGAGGTACAACAGTCGTGGATCTATTGCTATACTGTACAACTGCATTTATCGCTGTCTTCGTGCTGCTGACAGTTCTCGCCGTGGTGATGAAACTGATAACGCAGGTTTTTCCGGAACAGCTGCCCGGTAAGGATGTCGCTATGATAGTGGCCGTGGCGTCAGTTGTTTCTACTCTATACTCAGGCGCAGTAATTACGAAGGTTGAGGAGGTCAAATGATAACCACATCGACTCCAAAGAAGATCAGGGTGATGCTGACCACGTTCCGTGATGGTCTGCAAAGTTCCTTCGGCGGTAAGGTTCGTATTCAAGACATTCTTCCCGCGATGAAACTGGCGGCCGACATCGGTGTGCGCCATTTTGAGTTTGGAGGTGGTGCCCGCTACCAGGCCCCTTACTTCTACCTGGGTGAGGATCCGTTCGAAGATATGAAAAAGATGCGTGAGGTGGTTGGTCCGGATGCCGACCTTCAGATTCTGACGCGATCCGTATCCGGGGTGACCTTGACCACGCAATCTTTGGAGGGACTCAGGCTGCAGGCCAGGCTGATGAAGAAGTACGGGACGACCTGGGATCGGAATTTTGATTACATGAACGATGTCGAAAATCTGGTGAAGACGGGTCAGCCGATAGTTGATGCCGGGATGCACCACCAGGTCTGCATCGCGCTGATGGGTCTTCCGTTCGAGTCATCGGTTGTTCACACGCCCGAGTTCTACATAGACATCGGTCGCCGCCTGCTCAAGAGTGACATCCAGATTGACAGTATCTGTCTCAAAGATGCCAGTGGTACGACTGATCCCCATACCATATACCAGACGGCGCGGGGTCTGAAGAAGATCATGCCGTCGGACATGCCGCTGTGGCAGCACACACACGATACCGCCTCAACGGCGGTGGCCTGTTACATGGCCGGCATCGCCGGAGGCGTCGATGGCATCGATCTGTCGGTGCGGCCGATGGCCAGCGGCACGGTACAGCCGGACATTCGGTCCATGGCTCATGCTCTTAAGAATACCGGTTACTCGCTGGATATCGATGCTACCAAGATGCCGCAGATCGAGAACGTGCTCAATGAGCTGATGAAAGACTATGATTTCAATCCCACCACGACTATTGCTGATGCCCGCGTGTTGGGATTTCCGATGCCGGGTGGAGCTATCGGCCCCAACGTTCATATGATGATCAAGGCCGGGATTATCGACAAATACGGCGATGCCCTGGCGGAGTTTCCCGTTGTGGTGAAAGCCGGCGGTGCCTGGACGAGTGTCACGCCGGGCAGTCAGCAATACTGGTTGCAGGCCTTCAACAATGTCCTGTACGGGCGCTGGAAGAAGATTGACCCGGGTTATGGCAAGGCGGTCCTGGGCTACTTTGGCAAGACGCCTCTACCGCCGGACCCGGCCGTGATCAAAGCGGCTTCCGATCAGCTGGCTCTCCCTGAGAACCATCGAGATCCGCTCGAGGCGGCGCCGCGCAATATTGACGTAGCCCACAAGGCGCTCGAAGAACGCAACCTCCCGATCGATGACCGCACCACCTTCCTGGTCCTGGCAGCTATGGTTCCGGGAAAGCGGATGGAACTGAATGAAGGTATCCGCCTGCTGACGGGTAAATCCAAGATCGACATACCGCTGAAAATCAGTCAGAATTCGGTGCCGGTAACCACCAGCCCGGAGGCACCGTCGGGACCCGAAGTGCCGGCCTCGTACCGGGCTGCACACGCCCCCGTCACCGGCCCGGTGACCACTCGCTGCACGGTGGAGGAAAACGGTGCCAAGCGAACGTTCGTCATCACCGTTGAACCGGCGGCTGCCGCGAAACCATCGGGTAACCCCGGCGTCGCACCGCCGGAACAACCCAAACCGGCATCGTCCAACGGTACCGCGGTGTTTTCCTCGTTCGCCGGCCTTGTCGAAGTTGTGGACGTGAACGTCAAGGTGGGTGATGTCGTGAGCGAAGGTCAGGCAGTCGCAGCGGTGGAGGCTATGAAAGCCAAGCACGAGATACATGCGCCGTGCAATGGAAAGGTGTCCGCCGTCAATGTTCAGATAGGGGACGAGATAGATGCGTCCAAACCCATAATGATGATTTCCTGAGCGGGCACACATTATGGAAGCTGTCTATGAATTGATGCGACAGTCTGGTTTTGCCAACATTAGCTGGGGAAACTGGGTGATGTTCGTGGTCGCGGGTGTGCTCATTTACCTGGCTATTCGCAAACAGTATGAGCCGTTGCTGTTGATCCCAATCGGCTTCGGCGTCATTCTGGCCAACCTGCCGCTGGCGCAAATGGGTTCCTACGGCGACGGTATCATAGCGCTGATATATCGACAAGGCATCCAGACCGAACTACTGCCGCCCATAATCTTTTTGGGAATAGGCGTTTTGACCGACTTCCGCCCGCTTTTGGGTCGGCCGTTGACGTTTGTTCTGGGAGCGGCGGCGCAACTGGGGATTTTCGTGGCCGCGCTCAGTGCTGCGTACCTTCTGGATTTCACTTACAAGGAAGCAGCCTGCATCGGGATAATCGGTGGCGCCGACGGGCCGACATCGATATTTCTGACCGCGAAACTGGCCCCGCACCTGCTTGGTCCGGTGGCGGTGGCCGCCTACAGCTACATGTCACTGGTGCCGGTCATCCAGCCGCCGATTCTGAGGCTGCTGACTACGGAAAAGGAGCGCGCTATCGATATGCCGCAGGCCAGGCCGGTGTCGAAAACAGCGGTGATTATATTTCCCATAGTCACCGGTATCATTGCGTCCCTGGCCATACCGTCGAGCGCTCCCCTTATCGGCATGCTCATGTTCGGTAACCTGCTGCGAGAATGCGGTGTAACCGACCGACTGCGCAAAACAGCCGGTGGCTCGCTGATTGACATCGTCACCCTGTTTCTCGGACTGGTGGTTGGCGCCTCGATGGATGCCGAGCGCTTTTTGAATCACCGCACGATTCTAATTCTTGTTCTGGGCGCGGTAGCTTTCGCGTTTTCAACCGCCGGCGGTATCCTGCTGGGCAAGGCCCTTAACCTGGTTTTGCCTGAGAAGAGTAAAATCAACCCGTGCATCGGGGCGGCCGGGGTCTCAGCGGTGCCTATGGCGGCCCGAGTCGTACAGCAGTTTGTGTCCAAATCGACGCATGGAAAAGTCAACCCGCTTATGCCGGCCATGGGGCCGAATGTCGCCGGGGTGATCGGTTCCGCCGTGGCGGCGGGAGTGTTTCTCACGCTGCTGGCCGGATAGGGAGAATGAATAAGCAGGGCTCGCGGAGAGTCCGGAAATGTATCGAACGATAGCGGAGGAATAGATAATGGATATTGCAGTTAAACGAGCGGAGTACTTTTATGCCACTGTCGATGACAAAAGCGGTGTTGCCTACGGGCTGTTAGAGGTATTCAAGAAAAACGGGGTCAACCTGTTAGCGTTTACCGCATTTCCGTCAGGTGCCGGACAATCGCAAATTGATTTCTTCCCGGAAAGTGCCAAGAAACTCAAGGCGGTTCTGGCTGATATCGGCATCTCTATTGTTGGTCCCAGGAATGCCTTCATGGTTCAGGGAGTCAACGATATCGGAGCCCTCGTTGAGCAGCACCGTAAACTGTCGGAAGCCGGGATCAATGTTCACGCCGCCAATGGTGTAACCGACGGCACTGGTAGATTCGGATATGTTCTGTGGGTTGCTCCGGATGAGTACGAAAAGGCGGCCAAGGTTCTGGGTGTATAAACGGCCGGGACAGTCGTGAGCACGTAGCGTCAAAGACTGAGGAGCCTCAAGACATCATCCACCAGTTGGTCGCGGTTGCGGCTGGTCAGTTGGATGAGGGAAATGTCCGGGCGCTTTTTGACTTCCTCGATAAAACTCCCGCCTTTCTCGGCGACCGTGGCAATCACTACCCGGTCGGAATCCAGCGCCTTGGTGACAAGTTGTCGGAATCGGGCGGAGAAGCATTCCATCTTACCGATTTCATCGATGACAATCAATTCACCGGCTGCACCGACAATGTCGATTTTCTCCAGGAATCTTTCGAAGCCTTCGACATCAACGCCGTACTTGCCAAGCCTGAAGCTGCCGCCGATGTCGGTGTGCGCGAGAATCATCCGGGTGTTGTCAAATGAGATTGCCTCAAACCCCCGGCGCGTGCCGCCCTGTCGTATCTCCTGCGTGTAAAAACCAACCGGTCGCTGTCCGGGCAATTTCCCGGAGATCTTATCAATCAGCGTCGTTTTTCCGCTTCCCGGCGAGCCGGTGATCAGAATATTTCTCGCCGTGACCATTACTGAAACATCGTTCCTGCTCTGGTTATCATTTGCCCAGCGCCAACAAGTGTGTTTCGACTGATGCCGCCAGCGCGTCGAGGTTATAACCCCCCTCGAGAAACGAGACAATCCGTCCATCGCAGTGTCTCGTGGCGGCCTGTTTGAGCATCCGCGTCATCTCACCGAAAACCGGGGTCGACAGCAAGGTCGCCGACATCGGGTCATCGCGGTGACCATCGAAACCGGCTGAAATCAAAATGAACTCCGGCTGGAAGTCATCGATAGCCGGCAGGACGCGAGTGTCGAAAGCCGCGATATAATCCTTGTCACGGGCGCCGGCGCCCATTGGGATATTGACCGTATATCCGGCCCCTTTGCCCTGACCGGTTATTTCACTGCTGCCGGTTCCGGGATAATGCGGATGCTGGTGCAG
>JAUXCD010000232.1 GCA_030619085.1 Candidatus Zixiibacteriota bacterium | reverse complement strand
CTCGAGTTGCCGCACGAAGCGACCCAGCGCCCAGTCGGAGTACTTGAAGGCATTCAGTTGCTTATACAGAGGATCGGAATCGCTCACCTTATCAGTGAGGACATCGGGGATTATCCAGGGGCCGTGGTTGGAGCCGGTCAGCAACGTGGCAAAGAACCGTTGGTCGGTTTGCTGCCTGAGAATATCCACTGCCCGGTCGAACATGACATGGTCCGGCACACCGAGAGTGCTGAGTTTCTCATGGCTGTCGTAGTCAAACAACGAATATACCTGTTCGACACCGTTGGCCATCAGAAATCCCTGCATATTGTCAAAATGAGGGTCGTGCGTGGTGAAGAAAAGCGTTCGGTAGTCGTTGGAACGAAGTATATGGGGCAGGCCGTTCAGGTAATACTGCCCGGCGGTCTGCTTCATTATCAGCGGTCCGAAACCGGGAGGGTAACCGTAGAGCGAGGAGAACAAACCGGTGTAGGTGTGCATGCCGTTAGAATAAAAATTGGTGCAGAGCACGCCGCTGTCGGCAAGGGAATCGAAACAGGGTGACAAATCGTAGGGGAACTTGCGGTCGAGACTGCCTATGCCGGTTGAGCCTAACGATTCCAATATAATCAGTATGACGTTGGCCGGTTCGGTGTTCGGAGGATCAAAGCGGACCTTTTCCACGATACGTCCGGCGGTGGCGCCCGCAGAATCGAGCGGTCGGCCGAGCATCTGTCGGGTGATTATATCGGCCGTAGGGTCATGGATTTTGTCCAGTAGTTCGCTAATCTGCTGGCGACTTCCGGCGCGATAGACGGCGTCATGGAGAAAGGTGAAGGTCGGATTCAGGGCCAGTTGGTTGGCATAATCGTACGTCGAAAAGTATGCCACTCCCCACCTCAATGGCGACTTCTCCTCAAGTCGACCACGAGCGCCCAGAGCGAAAACCGACAGCAATACGATGAGGTAAACGGTGTTGGTGAGCACCGGTGACTTCGGCCGACCGGTTAGCATCCGGCGTTGCGCCCAACGTACCAGCAAGGTGACGCCGACCGTCAATACCAGCAATATCAGCATATATCGTATGACCGGGTACATCTCCCAGACTATACCGGCTACAAAGCCGGGGTCTTCCTTCCAAATCATGGCGGTGCCGTTGAGCCGGGAGTTAAAGAAACGGAAGAACTCGATGTCAATCAGATGAAACAGGAACGCCGCCGCGGTCAAGACAATAAGCAGGACGGCGTTAATACGCCGGATGATGACCGAGCGAGTGATGTCGACAAACGGCAAAAGCCCCAGCAGCACCAACGGCAGCATCAAGTAACTGGTGACGGCGAAATCAAAACGCAGGCCGACAAGAAAAGATTGGAAGAGCACGCCTGCCGGGACGGTGTAGGCCAGATCGGCGGTTGTTATCAGCAACGCCAGCCGGAAGGCCGCGAAAGAGAACATGAGAAAAACAGTCACCAGGGCGAAGTACACAGCCGTCATTGGTATGTAACGATGCAACGTTTTCATGGACTGATAGTACCTCGACTTAGGTTCCGCTCCGGACAGAATCGGCTGCTTCTGGCAAACGCTCCGGCTTGCAGATACCGTCCGCGCTGTGCTGTTGGTCAATCATGAGCATCTCGAATTCCCACGTGGGTGTAGCATTCAGTTTGGTTTCATCGACGTGGTAAACGATATACCGCTCTGTCATTCCGGATTTCTGGAGCCATTTCAGGAAATCATCGGTAACCGTAGCGTGGCGGGAGGCAATGAAATCAGTTCGGAATTTACGCGGTAACCATGATACCAGCCAGGGCACGTCCGGGTCGATCCCCTCCAGGACAGTCATTACGCGGGGATGGTTGTATTCCAGATACGTTATGAAACCGAAGTGGGCGCTGGCTACGATGACATTTTCGAACAGATCATGTTCTTCGATAAACCCGGCGATATCATCAGCCAGGTCAACAACGCTGTTGTGGCCGTGCCTTTTCATGTCGAAATAGAACAGAAGGTCGTCGCCATATCGCTCGATAACATCGGCAAGAGTCGGAATCCGCTCATCGGAATCGCCGCTTCCTGACCGTAACGGGTACTGTTGCAGCTCGTCGATAGTCAGTTCCGAGGCGATATTATCGAGTCCCGTCAGCCGGTTGGTGGCGAAATCATGGAACAGGAAGAACTGGCTGTCTGCAGAGAATTGCAGATCTACCTCCACCGCTTGGAAACCGCTTTGCAGAGTTTGGTCAATAGCGCCCATACTGTTTTCCGGGAATTCTCCGGTGACCCCTCGGTGAATGAACAAAATTGGTCGAGGCATCTGCGCAAGTCGATCCGGCAGGGGTTCTTTATCCCCCAAGCCGCCCCCGACTATGACCAGCAGGAGATAAACCCCAAAAATTCCAACCAGAGGCGGCCCAAGCCACCATTTGAGGCTACGTTTCATCTGCCATATGTAACCAAAACCGGTCGAGATTTCAAGTAATAGTGACAAAGGGTCGTCCGGTGACTGTCCGTTTGAGAATTTTCCCACGGGCTTTTCTTTTTCGTGATGCTGTCTATGGGAAGCGGGGCCTGTAAGGGTCGTTACTTCAGAGATTCGGCCAACACGACCACCTGGGTTCTGGCAATGATGGTTGTCGGCAGGAGCGGGTTGCGTTTTCCGAGAGCAAAATGATATTGATCGCCGGATAACACATAGGCAATATCCAGATACTTCGTCCGATCACCATCGGTCTGAAACGCTACCGGTTTAATGAAGCGGACCTGGCCGGCATCAGTGTTGAGGGTCATATCGCCGGATGCCGTTACGGCAAGGCCATCGGCCGGTTCCACCTGGATTTCCAAAGCTCGTGAATCTGACCCCGCCTCGATTTCAAATCTCTTCTCAAAAGTGTTTTCAAAAGCCGACAGGGTGACACTGACCCCGGTGCAGACACTATCCAAATCAATCAAGTCGTAAGTCGGAACATAGCTTTTCCATTGGGAGAGACCCTGATCCTTGAAGAAGCTAATATTGGTTATAGCCTGGCCCCGGCCGTGCAGGTCAGGTTTGGCTTCGCTCAGGAATTTCTCGGTGATAGTCAGATCGGAAGAATTCGATGCGTCAGTCCGGTGCAGCCGATAGCAAATGTCGCCGTTGTCATCGACGAAAACGGTACCGCCGAAAGTCCGGGCATAAAACAGTACTGTCTGTTCGCACTGACCTTTGTTGACTATGAATGGAACCGGATCATCGGCAGCCATGACGCCGGCGATAAAGAAAAAGACCGACAGCGTCAACAGAGCTGCTTTTGCGGGGAATCTTGTCATCACTATCATAGTGTACGTTCAAGGGCGTCTGTTATGCGTTTCTTCCCTTATTGGACGTCTCGTATCAGTGATTCGTCCAACAATATCTGTCCGGTAAATACATATGAATAATTACGGAGTCGGACTCGATTTGTTTACGCAAAAATCCAGAATCGAGTATCTGCCGTAAGCGGTCAGTTTATCTCTTTCTCCACATCTACAGTCGAGTCGCCGTCATGGTAGGTAATATTGAACCCCCGTTTCTGGAAAACGGATATCATCGGCGTATTATCGGTCGTCGTCTGGGCCACGATCCGCTTCAGATGCCATTTTTTGGCGATATCGAGGCAGTAGTCGGTAAGTTTACTGCCCAGTTCCTTCTTCTGCCAGGCATCGGTAATCAAAACCGCGTATTCCACGGTTTCGTGATCGGGGTCGGCAATAAGCCGGCCGACACCGATCAGTTTCCTTTGGCCGCCTTCTTCGATTTCGGCCACAATAGCGATCTCTCTGTCATAGTCGATGAAACAGTATCGAGTGGCAACCTCGTGCAGGTCCCACTGAAAGAAATACCGGAATCTCTGATAGACCGACTCCTTGGAACAACTGGCCAGGAGCTCCATCCACATCGGCTCGTCTTCCGGCTTAATGGGTCGAAAAGTGAGGGTAGTGCCATCTTTGAGCTGAACCGCCGTAACGTATTTCTCCGGGTAAGGTCTCAGGGCCAAGTG
>JAUXCD010000102.1 GCA_030619085.1 Candidatus Zixiibacteriota bacterium | reverse complement strand
AGACGGGTTTCTTCCAGTTTTTGTTTAGTGCCACAGTTATTTGCCGGGATTTGTGGTTGGCGCAAATTGCGCAAGATATTGATGTTATGCCACTTACGCGCAACAAGTGGGTGAGCCAAAAAAACAGGCCCGGTCAATCTGACCGAGCCCGCTATATGGAATAGACTATATGAATGGCCGGACTGTAGCCGGCCAAAATGTCGTCTTAGAATCTTACCTCGGTGTTCACATAGAGATAGGTGTCGTTGTCAAACGCGTCGTTGTCGTAGGTAGTAGACTGGATATTGACGGCAGCCTTAACGCCTTTGATCGGGTTACATTCCACGCCGGCGATAATGAGGTTCTCACCATCGTCGTCGTTGTCAGTATTGGGATCATAGATGTCTAAACGACCGAACAGGTTCAGCGTCCGCAGTATGGGAGCGCTCTCGGCCACCAGGTCCTCCAGGTAAAGGGTGCCGAATACTGACATACCTCTGGATTCGCGATCGTCGAGCACGGTGCCCCGGCCCTCAGTCATGAGGTTGACATCGAAACCGAGATCGAAAGTATGGCGATAGCCAAGGATGCCGCCGACTGAGATTATCTGTTTTTTCCAGTCACTGGCTTTCTCTCCGGCCGCTATCAAGATGTTGCGGGTACCCAGGTAGGCCTGCCCGGTCAACGTGGTGTTCTTAAAGTCCGGGTTGTCGAGGAGGGGGCTTACAGCGGCAAAGAAGTTGAAGTCCTTCTGTTTGTTCAGTTCCCGGGTATCCGTGAATTTGGTACCATTCAACACGGCCAGGCCAATCTGGGCGGTCTTCTTGTCGGGACCGAGATTGGCCATTGCGGTCAGACCGAGGTCGGAGGTAGTCAGCATGCCGCGATCATTGGTGATGTTCGAAATGATGTAGCGTCTGCCCCAGATGCCGAGCATTCGATCGACATACATGGTCGGCTGCAAACCGAAACGAAGGTTAATCATATCGTTGGTAAACTTCGGTTTCCAATCCATATAGGCGTATTTCAGGATTATAGTATAACCGCTGAAGCCGCCGATGTTGCGGAGGTCGGATGTGATCCTCACGCTGGTGTAGTCGGATAGTTTCGATTGTACTGTCACATAAGCGCGCGACACATCGTATGCATTGTAGGATCCGGCGCCGTCGGACATATCCATCATCCAGTGTGCAAACAACCGTCCATGAACGGTGGTCTCGGCTGCCATGGTGGTGGCGGCGCAAACGGCAAGGATGAAAAGACCGGCGATGAAAAACTTCTTCATAGCATCTCCTTAGCTATAGATTCTTCCCTGTGTGTTCAATACAGGTAATTTTGAAACTTGGTCGCATCATTGGGCGACGTGAGAGGCTAATTATCTCTTTTTTGAATACTTCGCAAGATTTTTTTTGAGGGCTTTTTGAGCCGCGAAATAGGACAAAAAATCCCGCATTAGTCGAAAAAGGGATCACGGCGATTTCAATCTTGCGTGTCCGATCAACCGGCAATAGATTTTTTGCGTTACGATAACCCCGAATCATACGGAGAGTAAATTGACTGAATCAATACAAGCCTGGCTGGAAGGCCAGGGAATAGCCGCCTCAGTCGCCTATCCAATGAGCTGGATAGCCGTAATAATCGGCATTGTCATTCTGGCGTGGCTGTCGAATATTATCACCAAGCGCATTTTGTTAACGGTCGTCAATATCGCCGTAAAAAAAAGCCGAACGAAATGGGACGACATTTTTGTCGAGCATAAGGTTTTCACGCGCTTGTCCCACATTGCGCCGGCGCTGGTGATCTATGCTACCTCGGACATGCTGCCGGGTATCGAGACCTTTATCCGACAGGCGTCGATGGCATACATGATTCTGGTAGGACTGGGGGTGTGGACCGGTTTCCTCAGCGCCGTGGTGGATATTTATCAGAATTATGACGTTTCACGAGAGAGACCCATCAAGGGATACATCCAGGTCATCAAAATAGTCTCGTTCATCTTTGTCGCTGTGATTGTCATTTCCACGCTGTTCGGTCAATCGCCGTGGTTGCTGCTCAGCGGCATGGGCGCCATGTCGGCGGTGCTGCTTCTGATTTTCAAAGACAGCATCCTCGGCCTGGTGGCTGGCATCCAGCTCAGTGGTAATGACATGGTCCATCGCGGCGACTGGATTGAGATGCCGAAGTTCGGCGCTGATGGCGACGTCATTGATGTTTCTCTTAACACCGTGAAAGTGCAGAACTGGGACAAGACGATCGTTACTATTCCCACCTACGCGCTGATATCGGACTCGTTCAAGAACTGGCGCGGCATGGAGGAGTCGGGCGGTCGCCGCATAAAACGCGCGATTATGATCGATGTCAGTTCCGTCAGATTCTGCAACGATGAAATGCTGGCCCGTTTTGAGAAATTTGAGGTCATCCGTGACCACATTGGAGAAAAGAAGAAAGAGATAGCCCAATACAACCGCCAACACGGTGTCGATACGTCAAACCTGGTCAACGGTCGCAACATGACGAATATCGGTACTTTCCGCGCATACCTGGTCGCCTACCTGAAGAACCACCCGAAGATTCATAACAACATGACCTTCATTGTCAGGCACCTCCCCCTGACCGAAAAGGGATTACCGATTGAGATTTACGTGTTCAGCAATGATCAGGCGTGGGCCAACTACGAGGGTATCCAGGCGGATATATTCGACCACATCCTGGCGGTGGTACCCATGTTTGATCTACGGGTATTCCAGAACCCGACCGGACATGATCTGCAGTCGCTGACCTCGATGCACACCGGTTAGCGGGTTTACTTTCCGCCGGCGGTGTAGTCGCGTCTGACGGTGGTCTGGATGCCGCCGCGTGAATGGAAAACACCTTCGAGCGATGCCCGGCGCGGCTTAATCGTGGCCACGACGTCGTCGAGAACCCGGTTGACGACGTTCTCGTGGAAGATGCCCTTGTTGCGATAAGCCAGCAGGTACTCCTTGAAGCTCTTCAACTCCACGCACAGTTTGTCGGGCACGTAAGTCAGAATCAGGGTGGCGAAATCCGGCAGACCGGTATTGGGGCAGATACAGGTGAATTCCGTCACCGACATGCGGACCTCGTAGTCGCGATCCGGGTAGATGTTCTCGAAGTGCTCGATGACCGGAGTTTTCCAGTCACGAATGTCACTTTGCAATCCTTCGTAACTTGAATCTGTCATAACGGCATGGAATATACGGAATTGCGAAGCGCTTGGCAAATGCCGATAAACAGGCCCCATGATTTTCCGGAAAAAAACGGCCTTGGCCGCCGGGCCTTTGCATTCGGTGGATTTTCGCTTATATTAGATGGCCCCGACTCAAGGCGGGGGAGTTGTGACAAATGAAATGACAGGTAGTGGCTTTGACGGATGACAAAAACAGCCGGGAATCAGCGGTGGTTCTGCTCAGCGGCGGCATCGACTCCTACACCACGGCGGCTTTGGCGCGAGAGGAAGGCTACCTTCTGTACGCCATAAGTTTCGACTACGCCCAGCGGCACCGCCGGGAATTGCACCACGCCGCGGTAATCGCCCACAAAATTGGCGTTGAGAAGCACCTGGTGGTCAAGCTCAACCTCCGCGATATCGGCGGGTCAGCCCTGACGGATGACATCGATGTGCCCAAGGATGCCGCGCCGGGGAAGATCGGCGGCCAGATCCCCATCACCTACGTACCGGCGCGCAATACTATCTTTCTGTCAGTGGCCCTGGCCTGGGCGGAAAAGCTGGGTGCAAACAGAATCTTTATCGGTGCCAATGCTGTCGATTACTCCGGCTATCCTGACTGCCGCCCGGCGTTTATCGAGGCTTTTGAGAAAATGGCCAATCTGGCTACCAAAGCAGGCGTCGAGGGTCAGGGTATTCGAATCGAAGCGCCGTTGATAAACCTGAGTAAGGCCCAGATTATCACCCGTGGCCTGAAGCTGGGTCTGGACTACTCTCTGAGTCTGAGTTGCTATGACCCGGACGACGACAGCCGGGCTTGCGGCCAGTGTGAAAGCTGTGTGCTGCGCCACAAGGGTTTTGTCGAGGCCAAAGCTGATGACCCCACCATTTACCGCCATCCGCCGCGAGAATAACCATGCGCCACGAACCGCAAATAGAACCCTGGCCGAAAGATTTCCAGGGCAAACTGCCGCTGATTGAGATATTCCACTCAGTACAGGGTGAGGGTCGCTATGCCGGCTGTCCGGCCGTATTCATTAGACTCCGGTACTGCAATCTTGGGTGTGCCTGGTGTGATACCCGCTTTACCTGGGAGAAAGGCAATATCGAAGAAGGTGAATTGCTGACGGCCGAACAGATTGCCGCCAAGGCTATCGAGTTGGCAGTGAAGGTAGGGGCTGATCTATCTATTACACATGCCGTCATCACTGGCGGGGAGCCGATGCTGCACCAGGACCGGCTGCCTGAGTTGATAGAGCAACTCAAGGCGCGCGGCTTTGAGTTCATTGAGCTTGAGACCAACGGCATGTTTGTGCCCAACGAACAGTTGGTCCGGATGGTGTCGTGGTGGAACTGCTCCCCCAAGCTGTCCAACAACGGCCTCGATACTTCGGTGAACGTCGTTCCTGCCGCGCTAAAAGCGATTGCCGCCACCGGGCGGGCCGATTTTAAGTTTGTAGTCCGGTCACCGAAAGAGATTGCCGAGATCGAAACCGACTACCTGCCCCACATAAGCTCTGGCCAGGTTATGCTGATGCCGGAAGGGTGGAGCCGCGAAAAGCAGCTGCGAGCGATGCCGTGGATTATTGAGGAATGTGCGCGTCGGAGCTTTCGCTTCAGCCCCCGCCTGCATATATTGGCCTGGAATAACGAACGAGCGAGATAACGGACATACCTGCGATGAAAGTAAAACTGACCAAGATTTTTCGTTTCGAGGCCTCGCACCGGCTGGATCATCTGCCGGAGGGCCATCCCTGCCGCCATATGCACGGGCACAGCTACCAGGTCATAGTGGAGATTTCCGGCCAGGTGAACCCGGACACGGGTTTTCTCATGGATTATGGAGATATGAAGGATATCGTCAAACCGATAATTGACGAACTCGATCATAAGCATCTCAACGATGTCGAGGGACTTAATATCACTTCGGCGGTGTACCTGGCCCGATGGATCTGGGAGCACATCAAACCGCAGATGCCGCTGTTGTCACGAATCACGATTTGTGAAACCGGGTCGACCAGTTGCGAATACGAGGGCGAGTAATAGCCCCCACTCATTCAATCATTCCGGGAAATTGATTCTTAAAAAAGCTGGGCGTGGGCGGAGCGGAATTTGTCCAGCACGGCCCGGACATCGGCCGCGTTCTCGGTATCTTCCAGCATCACCCGCAACTCCTTGGCGCCATTGAATCCCGTGACATACGCCCAGAGATGCTTTCTCATGATGACGAACCGCTTTTCGTCGCCGAACACTTTCTCATAAAGCTCAGCATGCTCGATCATCGTGGCGAACTTCTGCTCGATAGTGATATCCTCGTAGACAACATCGCGGTTGAATAGCCAGGGGTTGCCAAGAATGGCGCGGCCGAACATGATACCGTCGACATTGGTCTGTTTGACCAGGTCATCCGCCTGCCTGAGATTCCAGACGTCGCCGTTGCCGAGTATCAGGGTATTGGTGTTTTCGGCCAGTTCGACAGCGTGATGCATCTGATCCCAGTGAGCGGCGACCTTTGACATCTCCCGCGCTGTTCTCAAGTGCACCGTAATAGCCACCGGCTGGGCTTCCAGAAGGTGCGATATCCATTCCCGGATAACGATCTTGCCAGTGCCGATGCGAGTTTTAATGGATACCGGAAGGTCTCCGGCGCCGCGTTTGGTTTCGGCGATGATCTTCTTAGCCAACTCCGGCTGGTCGATGAGGTTGGCCCCGGCCCCCTGTTTGAGGACGTTGCGATCCGGGCAACCCATGTTGATATCGATGCCATCGAAACCAAGTTGGCTGACCAGCCGGGCCGTATGGTAAAACGTCTCTGGATTTTTGCCAAACACCTGGGCCACGATAGGGTGTTCGCTTTCGTCGTACTTGAGGCATTTCAGCAAGTTAGTTTGACCCGGCGAGCAGAGACCGTCGCAGGATACAAACTCCGTGAAAAGCACCCCCGGTTTACCGTGCCGGGCGATGATTCTTCGGAAAGCGGCATCGGTAACATCGGCCATCGGTGCCAGGGTATAAATCGGTCTGGTGAGTTGGCTCCAGAAACCAGTTGGTTGCTTCATAACGGCGTATATATACAATAAAGTAGAGACAAAGAGTAGACTTTTTTGCCGCTATCCGATTCAGGCCTCTTCAAAAACATTCAGATATTTGTAGCCGCTTCCCGTGATGAATACTACCACCCGGTCATCCGAGTGGATTTTGCCTTCGGCTTTTAGTTTTTTAAGCGCGGCCACCGAAGCACCTCCTTCGGGAGCGGGGAAGATGCCTTCTTTTGAAGCCAGTTCATTTGAGTAGCGGATGATATCGGACTCGGAGACAGCCACGGCCGCTCCGCCGCTTTGGCGAACGGCGTCGAGAATCAGGAAATCGCCAATGGCCGAGGGCACTTTCAGGCCGGCGGCGCAGGTGTGCGGGTCGGCCCAGAGTTCGGCCTGGGCCGTACCCTGCTCGAAAGCCCGTACGATAGGCGCGCAGCCTTCGGACTGAACCGATACCATTTTGGGTTTTTTGCCGGACAGCCAGCCCAGCTTCTCCATTTCGCCAAACGCTTTCCACATGCCGATAAGGCCCGTTCCGCCGCCGGTGGGGTAGATGATGACATCGGGCAGATCGAAATCAAACTGCTCGGCCAGTTCGTACCCCATGGTCTTCTTGCCTTCGATCCGGTACGGCTCTTTCAGTGTCGCTACAGAAAACCAGCCCTCGTCGGCAACCATTTGGGCAGCCTTCTCTCCGCAATCCTTAATAGTGCCGTCAATCAAAATCACCCTGGCGCCGTGCGTCCGACAGTCAATTAGAAACGGGCTGGGGGAATCCTTCGGCATCAAAACGCAGACTTCCATACCGGCCCGAGCGGCATAGGCGGCCAGGGCAGACCCGGCATTGCCGGCGGTGGGAATAATCAGGCGTTTTATGGACAGCTCTTTGGCTTTGGAAACGGCCATCGACAGGCCGCGAGCCTTGAACGACCCGGTCGGGTTACCGGATTCATCTTTGAAATACACTCGCTCGCACCCCAACTGTCGGCCGAGCACGCGCGAGGCCAAAAGCGGCGTGCCGCCTTCACCAAGGGTGACTACGTTGTCGGTATCCAGCACCGGCAGCACCTCGCGGTATTTCCACATGTCGGCCCTGCGAGTTGTCAGAGATTCGCGGGTGAGCGACCGTGAGGCAGCGTCGAAATCGTAATCAACCAAAAGCGGCGAGCCGCACCGGCAGAGGTTTATCACGGTGGTGATGTCATACTGAGCTTGACACTTGGGGCAATAAAGATGCTTGACTGCGCTATGGGTGGTTGACACAACTTCCTCCATCGCTTGGACAGGGTGTGACGGATGCAAAAACAAAACCCGGCAACTCCCGGTGATACCCCCCAAAGGGTACTGCCGGGAGATCGCCAGGCTCGTTATCTTTCAATTTCTACTGGCTGTCCGGCAGATGCCGAGAAAGCCAAGATAGAAATTTCATATCGTTCTGTCAACGTTGCCGACTAATAAGTCGGACAGGCCGGTGGTGTCGCTCCGCCGCCGAACATGTACTCAACATAGAACGTCAGGTCGGAAATATCCTGGTCGCCGTTGTAGTCGATATCACCGTGCTCGGGACAGACAAATCCCGGGCCGCCGCCGAAGAGATAGTCCACGTAATAGGTCAGGTCGGATACGTCGAGTGAACCGTTGTTGTCGACATCACCTCGCTCCGTACAGCAACAGGCATCGCCGACACTGTCGCCATCGGTATCGGCCTGAGTTGGGTTCGCTACCGTCGGACAATTGTCAACATCAGCACAGAAACCGTCGCTGTCCTGGTCGTTGAACTCATCCAGCGGGCATGGGTCAACATCGGCGCAGAGGCCGTCGCCGTCCTGGTCGTTGAATTCATCGTTGGGACAGACGTCGCAAATATCGCCGATATTATCGCCGTCCAGGTCCTCCTGGCCTTCATTCGCCAGGGACGGGCAGTTGTCGCAGGCGTTGCCGAAACCGTCGCCGTCATCGTCAAGCTGATCGGCGTTGGGAGTAGATATGCAGTTGTCGGTGAAGTCGTCCACACCGTCGGAGTCTTCGTCGAAGAAATTGGGGTTGTAGACATAGGCATACAATTTGTCATCGACGATGGAATCAACAATTACGGTGATTCCGGTGGGACCGCCGTAGCCGTCGCTGGACGGGTCGGTGGTGGGGCTGAATTCATTCTGCAGCGGTGTCTCACTGGAGAACAACGCGCCCTTTCTGGTTTCGTACGGATACCACCACTGGGCGCTGTCGGTGACATGCCCTTCGGGATTGAACGTATGATCCATGGCGGGATTGTAGCCGGCGTCGATAACTCTGGCGCGATAGTTGGGCATATCGGGAGTGCCGTTGTTGCTCCACTGCGAAACTGAATCGTCGATATGTGTAATCAGTAATCCCCGATCAAGGGTATCAGCGCCATAGGTGAGATCCGGCCAGAAATAGCAACTGAAGTCAGAATCCAGCTTGTCATACATCCCGGCTGATTTCGGGTTACGATATTCCAGAAGGAAATACTCACCCTCGGAAGGATTTATAGGGAGCATATAGAGCGAGTTTATGTCGGATGTTTCCAGGTTTTCAATCACGACATCGAAGTGCTCGCCCATGAGAATGGTCGGTTCGAGCCAGGTAGCCTTCATCTTGTGGAAACCACAGAAATGGGTAGGGTTTCGCCGTCCACCCAGCGAGAAGATACCGTAGCCGCCATAACCCATCACGTCCCAGTCTACAAATGGGTGGTCGTTGTTGTCATTGGGAGTGTAGTAGGTCGAGGTTACCAGTTTGTCATCGTAGTCATACAGGTCTGCATGGCCCAGGTTATGGAAAAGCTCATGGGCAAATACGCGGATGCCGTT
>JAUXCD010000005.1 GCA_030619085.1 Candidatus Zixiibacteriota bacterium | reverse complement strand
TCTGGGACTTTGGCGACCCCGCTGTTGAGGATGACACCTCCTCGATTTTGCAGCCAAGCTACGAATATACCAGCGCCGGGACGTTCACGGTGACCCTGATTGTCACCAATCCCTGCGGAGCCGACACAGCGACTCATACCATCATTGTCACGGAGCCTGCTTCTCCGACTGCAAAAGCGAGCGAGGCAATTTTAGGCAAAAAATAACCCGTCCTGCTGATTCACAGGACGGGTCTGAATTGTCTGTTTATCGGCACTGACCGTGCCACACCGGCTATCTAACCCTGAAGCTCCTTCTTGAACTTGTTGGTCAGGGCCGGGACTATCTCAAACGCATCTCCGACAATACCATAGTTGGCGATATTGAAGATCGGGGCGTCCTTGTCCTTGTTGATGGCGACAATCGTATGCGAGGTCCGCATGCCCACCAGATGCTGAATGGCTCCAGAGATACCCACTGCCAAGTACAATTTGGGATTGACCGTCTTACCGGTCTGCCCCACCTGGTTGGAATAAGCGATCCATCCGGCATCAACAATCGCCCGGCTGGCGCCCAGGGCACCCTTGAGGGAATCGGCCAGGTCCTGCACCAACGGCAGGTGTTCGGGGCCTTTAATGCCTCGTCCGGCCGACACGATAACATCGGCCTCACTCAGATTGACCGCGCCGGAAGATTCCACTTTCATCTCCATCACGGTCATCTTGGCTTCGAGCGCCGATGCATCCACCGTCTCCTCGACCACCTCACCCGCGCCGTCTTTGGACTCGGGATAAATTTTCGGTCTGAGGGTGGCGAAAAATGTGCCATCGCCGTTTTTGACCACTTCGGAGACAACCGAACCGCCGTAGCTGAGCCGGGTCATAACCACCTGTCCATCGGCGGCAGTAATACCGTTGATGTCGGAGACCATCTTACCGCCGTTTTTGCCAGCCAGACGAGCAAACAGAGCCTTACCGTAGAAAGTCGCGGGGCCTAACACCAAATCGGGAGAATGCTTGGCGATCAGGGCCGAGATCACTTTCACATAATTGTCGTCGTTGTAGTACTTCAGGGCCGAATCGGAAACCGCCAGCACCTTGCCCCCACCGCGCGAAGCCAGTTGCTCGGCCAGGCTTTTGGCGTCCTCGGCCAGCACGGCTGTGAGAAGCTCCCCGCCCAGGGCCTTGACTGCCTCGATAAGCTCAAATGAGGTTGAAATCAACTGCCCGTCTTTTTGCAGAGCAATCGTGAGTGTCTTCATAGTTAATCCCCGTAACGACATATTTAATATGCAATTATTTTAGGCCAAATATAACCGGGCCGCCGCCGGTTGGCAACCTATTTGGTCGGCCCGCCCTTGATTTATGACTCTTTACGTCACTGACAAAGTGGCAGAAAGCTGTTGAAAATGTGAACAGTTATCTTCTGCCGGTCGATGCCCGAATTGGTTGCGGTGGAGCGCCTAACCGCCAAAAGGGTGCCATTAAGTTTCTGTTTTCCATGCCGATAAAACGAGTAAGTATCGGACAAAATCCGCCCTGATCTGCGGGCGCCGGTCCATTAGAGACTGTCGCGCCTGTGCGAGGTGGGTTTTGTAGTATGGAATATAAGTGAATTTCGTTATCCTGAAAGGATGATAGTATGGCCGAGATAATTGTCAAATTCGAAGACAAAGTTGTCGAGCGTATTGTCACCGAGAAGAAAAGACTCTCCATCGGGCGCACCAACGACAACGACATCGTCCTGGAGAACCGGGGCGTATCACGCAAACATGCCTTGATCGAATTCAACAACAACGCCGCGGTGGTTATTGACAACGAATCGCTCAACGGCACCTTCGTCAACAATCGCAAGATTTCCGAGGAAGTGCTCCGTGACGACGACGTTATCACAATCGGAAAGTTCAGCCTCGTATACTGCAGCATCGCCAATCAGGATAAGGACCCCGCCTGTAATTTCGACGGGACGATGATGCTCAATACCAAGCGGCAGAAAAAACTGCTTGAAACCGACCGCACCGAGCGCGAAATTGTAGCTAAGTACGGCGGTTCCGTTCTTCTGGGCGAAGAAAATGCCGAGTTCTCTGAATACAAGATCGACCGCGAGGTGACAACGATCGGCAAAGCCAGATTCTGTCACGTTCGCGCCAAAGGATTCTGGCTCTCCGGTATCCAGGCCAAAATCGTGGTCGAGAATAGACTCAACACCCTCGTCAATCTCGGCAAACAGGGCAAAACCAAGGTCAACGGCGAAGAAGTGAACGAGTGCGTCCTGAGGAACGGCGACCTGGTCACCGTGGGTAAGAGCACGTTCAAATTCGTTGAAGGGAAAGCGTAAATGAGAATAGCCGTCATCTCAGATATTCACGGCAACCTTGAGGCACTAACGGCAGTCTTTCGGGATATCGAGAGCCACCAGGTGGAAGCGATTCACTGTCTGGGCGACGTTATCGGCTACGGTTGCGACCCCCGGGCCTGTCTGCATCTGGTGGAAGAAAATTGTGATATCAAGCTGGTCGGCAACCACGAGTACATGCTTATGGGGAAATCATCGGTAGAACAGTGCAATCCATCGGCCCAGGAGTCATTCAAGTGGACCCAGCTGGAGTTGAACGATTACGATATGGCCCTGATAGAGAAATATGAAATTCAGCGGGCTCGCGACGACGTTTTTTTCGTTCACGCTTCCACCTACAAGCCAGAGGAATGGCACTATATCGTCAACCGCGAGCAGGCCGGCCGTGCTTTCAACCACCTGGATCAATCGGTTTGCTTCTTCGGTCATTCTCATCTGCCCACCATCTTTCTGGAGATGCCCGATGAATTACCTCGGATAAAGATTGGTCATGACTTCTTGATGGATGCAGACCAACGTTACCTGATCAATGTCGGCTCCGTGGGACAACCGCGAGACAATGATCCTCGCGCCAGCTACGTCGTGGCAGACACCGACACCGGCGATGTCTATTTCAACCGCGTAGAATACGATGTAAAGACAACACAGGACAAGATGGTACGCGCCAGACTTCCAAAAGTCTTAATTGAACGCCTGTCGGTCGGTCGATAAAGTGAGGAAATGATGGGTAAGTATGTTTCATACGTGTTGTATCTGCTGATATCTATTCTGGTAGTGATCCTATATATCAACGATTTCGGTCCCCTGAACAGTATGCAACGCTGGGTGGACGATACCCTCTGCTCACTCTCATCTGAGGAAGGGACTCGGCCCAACGTGGCCCTGGTTACTATTGACGGTCCGGCTATGGATCGCTTCGGATACTGGCCCTGGAACAATGACCTCATAGCCGATCTGCTGGCGGCCATCGCCCACGGCGAACCGAAGACAATCGTCCTTGATATTGAACTGAGCGAGGACGCCGCCCAGGATTCGGCCGGGTACACCTCCATACTCGCCGAGCAGATGGAATGGATTGAGAAAGTCGTGTTGCCTTACGACATTGCGTTAACCACGTTTCGTTCCAGCAAGATCAGAAATCCCGAGCATCTGTTCAACTTTTCCGTGGCCGTAGATAACAAGCTGGGCCTGATGAATGAGAAGTCCAGCCTGAAGGTGCGCAAGGTTTTCTTACCGGCCGACAAACTGCTGCAGACCGACCCGTATCTGGGTTTCGAATACACCATGCCCGACAATGACCGGACTCTCCGGCATCAGGCCCTGGTGATGAATTACGAGGGGTATTATTACCCGTCGGTCGCCCTGATGGCGGCCACCAGCTATCTGGATATCCCGGCCAGCGATATCACGGTGATCGAGGGCAAGGAAATCCGAATAGGCAACCAGCGGACGATTCCTGTCAACGACAACAGTGAACTCTTCCTGAGCTATTCCAGGGACCTCAGATTTAACCAGTATTCGGCCGCCGAGGTCCTCGGCGAGAACTTCGATTTCAGTCGTCTTAACAACAAACTCGTGTTAATAGCAGTCGATGACCATGCCTACACGGAACTGTACCAGACGCCGGTAAATCCCGAAACTCCGAAGTATCTGATCAAGGCTACCGCTATTGAAAACATCATTAATGACAATCTCCTTTCTCACGTAGGGGATATGTCCGGCATGACCCTGCTGATTCTTTTTGTGCTCGGCGGCATCTGCGCCTTCGTTCTGCCCCAGGTATCATTACTTTACCGGATGATTATTCTCTCGTGCGGACTGTTCCTACTGATCAACGTGAACTACTTCCTGGTGAGTTCCTTCCGTTTGATCGCCGAGACTATATACATAGCCGCCGAATTGCTGCTGTTCATGGTGGCTTCGCCTCTGCTGGATTCCAGCTTCCTGACCGGCAGCGCAGAAACCGCCGGCAGCGAGACAAGGAAGAAAAAGCTGCCAAAGGTTGAGATCGATAAGGCTCTGAAATCTGACAAGACGCCGATAGCCGTACGTGAAATCAGAGAGTCATCCAACGACCCGGCTAACCTCCCGACGGCCACGATTGACAGGGAAGACAAGCAGTCGCACGACTATCAGGCAATTGACTTGGCCGAAGCCGAGACTGTGGCTACTTCGCACGCGGACGACCATGTTGAGGAAGAAACCACGACGGTTACCAGCGACGCGGATTCTCATATCGTATCGGCCGGCGATTCGGCCCAGGACCTTGACGACTTCATCGATTCGGCTGAGATTGACATTGATCCGGATGACGGTTGGGATGCTCTCAGCGCCACCCCGGTTCCCGAATCAGTCAAAAAACTCGGCCGCTACCAGATATCCGGAACGCTCGGCAAAGGTGCCATGGGGCACGTCTATAAAGGTATCGACCCCGCTATCAACCGCCCCGTCGCCCTGAAAACCATCCGGCTCGACTTTATCAACGATCCGGCTGAAATGGCCGAACTCAAAGAGCGATTGCACCGTGAGGCCCAGGCCGCAGGCAAATTGTCACATTCCAACATCGTCACGATTTATGACATCGGTTCCGAGGGCAGCCTGCAGTATATCGCAATGGAATATCTTGAGGGACGAACTCTGGAAGACATCATCAAAAAGAAAGTCAAGCTGAACTACAAGATCCTCTCCCAGGTGATAATTCAGATTTGCAACGCCCTTCAGTACGCCCATGATCAGAATATCGTCCACCGCGATATCAAGCCGGCCAATATCATGATCCTCAAAGATTACCGGGTGAAGGTCATGGATTTCGGCATCGCCCGCATAGACTCCAATTCTATGACCAAGACCGGAATCGCGATGGGCACCCCCAACTATATCTCGCCCGAACAGCTTCAGGGTAAATCCGTCGACCGTCGCGCCGACCTGTTCTCACTGGGCGTGGTTATGTATGAGTTGCTAATCGGGAAGCGACCGTTCCGAGGTGAAAATATTACCTCCCTGATTTACTCCATCCTGCATCATGAGCCGGAGAAACCTTCCAATGTGATCCCGCAGATTCCATTGCTGTTCGATCATATCGTGGAGAAAGCTCTCAAGAAAAACACGCAGGATCGCTACCAGACGGCCAAAGAGATTGTCACTGACCTATCCGAATTTGTCGAGGCGTTTGCCGTCAGGCAGTAGCGCCGCCTTTGTATAAGAAAAAAACCGCCGCCTGAACGGCAGCGGTTTTTTTTATCTTCGTGTTCTCGGCTGTCAGTCGAGAGATCAGTCTTTGGCCATTTTATCATCCTGGTCCGACAGAATCTGCTCCGTCAATGATAAGGCCACGCCGCTAAGCATGACTTCAACCCCCAGTTGAGTGAAATCGGATGAGATCAGCTCTCGGTTGAGTGCGGCGTAGAGGGAACAGGAAGCACCTCGCTCCACCACCAGCCCGGAGAGCCGATTCTCGGTCTCGGCGACAAAAGTAACCTCGCCGAGGTCATCGGAAATAACGTAGCCGGTGCAATTATGAAGCTGCAAATGTGTGTTGCCGGTATAGACAACCACCAGCATTCCCCGGGTCTTCCCCAGCACCGTTTCCGGGTATATCTCCAGAGCCAGTTCTCGTTTTTCCTCGGCATTGATTATTTTCAGACGGTAATGATCCTGATGAAAAGTGTGATTATCGCAACCGATAATACCGCTGATCTTCTGGGCGTCTTCCTTTGAGAACTTCATGAGTGCTGAGTCATCTCCGCCGGGAGATCAGGGTTTCTTTTCTTCTTTGCTGTCCGTCTTTTCCGCAGGTTTCGACGGCGGCGGCGGTTCTTCATCCAACGAGCTCTTGATCTCACCGGTCGTATCTTTCATCGCCTTGCGGAATTCTTTGATGCCTTTGCCCATACCCTGAGCGATCTCCGGAAGTCTCTTCGCGCCGAACAGAAGCAAGATCACCAGAAAAACAACCAGTAATTCCCACGGCCCCATGCCAAACATGACTGCCTCCTAATCTAGGTAAATCCGATGGCTATAGATACCACCACTTAAAGTATATAATAACCAATATAACAAACAAGACCGACATAAAGTTGATTTTTAGCATAAATCCGATTGTGAACGCGATAGCATAGAAATCCACCTTGACTGTCTCAATGCCGATATCAATCGATTTGGTAAACAGCGTCTTGGCAGCGCTGGGGGGCAAATAGGAACCAAGAATGTCGCCTATCAAACCACCGAACACAGCCCCAAGAATGAGGGCGACAACTACGAAAGTCACTTCACGCTTTTTCAACTTTTCACCAATCCCGATGCCGCCGCCACGGCCGCTCGCACCGATTCGAATATTCGCATACCGTCGTTCGATCCCAATATATCCTCCACCACCCGTTCCGGATGTGGCATCATCCCCAGGACGTTTCCCTCCCGATTGGTGACACCGGCGATGTTGTGAGCCGAACCGTTGGGGTTGGCCTCGTCGGTGATATTTCCGGCCGCGTCGCAATACCGGAATGCCACCTGGCCGCTGTCTTCCAGGACTTTTAACTCATCATCAAAATGGTAATAATTCCCCTCGCCGTGGGCAATCGGTATCTTCAGCACGTCCCCGTGATGGCAGGCCTGCGTGAACACCGTGCTGTCGTTCTCCACCCGGAGATGTACGAACTTGCAGCTAAAGCGAAGGTGCTCATTGCGCATGAGAGCGCCCGGAAGCAGGCCGCACTCGGTCAAAACCTGGAAACCGTTGCAGATCCCCATGACCAGCCCGCCGCTGCGAGCAAATTCAATAACCTTGTCCATAATCGGAGAAAACTTGGCAATCGCACCCGCTCGCAGATAATCACCGTAGGCAAAGCCGCCCGGCAGAATCACCAGGTCGCTGCCGAGAAGATCGCTGGATTTGTGCCACAAAAACTCAACTTCCTCCTTGAGGACCGCCCGCACCGCCTGGTAGGCGTCATAGTCGCAGTTGGAACCGGGAAATGTGACGACACCGACTTTCATCCCAACTTCTCCACCGAATACTTCTCGATTACGGGGTTAGCCAGCAGTTTCGAGCACACTTCGTCAATCTTGCGGTCGATATCGGAGGCCTTCTCAGAGATTTCAAGTTCGAAAAAACGGCCGGTCCGCACCGACTGAATATCATCGTAACCCATCTGCAGCAGCGCCTTGTGAATCGTCACTCCCTGGGGGTCGAGGACACCGTCTTTCAATCTGACGTGTACTACTGCCTTTTTATTATCGCTCATTCGTCAGGTCCTTTACTGGCTTTACCGTGGGCCCGCTTGGTCACTTTGCCCACGCTTTTATAGAATAAACGGTAAACCTCCCAAACCATACCGTACAATATATACAAAGAGAATATTGGAAACAACAGGAGTCTTGGTCGGAATACGGCCATCACGGCCACGAAGAGGGCGATGGCCAGTTTGATGCGTTTCTGCGGCGTGTCAAACCGGTCGGGCATAATCTCGTAGCGCACCTGGGAAACCATCAGAAATGCAAACAGGATGATCATTGACACCAGCAACTCGCCGTACTGGAGCCTGCCCCAGATGTCATAGCTGAAGATGATGAAACTAACCAGAGCCAGGGCGGCAATCGGTACCGGCAATCCCATGAAGCTCTTTTTCTCTTCCGTGGTTGCGAAGAGATTGAACCGGGCCAGGCGGTAGGCGGCCGCCATGATATACACCACCGAGATGATCCAGCCCCATTTACCCAGCGAACTAAGCTTGATAGCATAGACCAGTACAGCCGGCGCCACACCGAAAGAGAGGAAGTCGGCCAGCGAGTCCAGCTCGATTCCGAACCGGCTACTACTGCCGCTGAGCCGTGCCACTTTGCCGTCAAGGGCATCAAGGAAGGCGGCCAGAATCACAAACCAGCAGGCGGTCGTGATGTTGCCCTCGAAAGCTGACAGGATGGCCAGAAAACCGCAGACAACATTCCCCATAGTGAATGTGCCCGGGAATATGCCTCTATAGTTTGACATTTCCCTCCGTCGCGGCTGGAGTCGATGATGCCTGAGGAGAATACCCCGGAAGATAGCCCATCACCGTATGGGCACCTTTCACCCAGTCACCCATCTTCACCAGCAGTTTGCTGTCTTTGGGGACTATCAGATCGGTTCGGCTGCCGAACCGAATCATACCGCACCTGTCACCGGCTTTCACCACGTCTCCCTGGTTGAGCTTGCAGACAATCCGCCGGGCGATAATACCGGCGATTTGCTTGAATACGAATTTGGTGCCGCCCGGTGCGGTCATACCGATTTCCGTTTGTTCGTTGACTTCCGAAGCCTTGTCTTTGTACGCGGCAAGAAATTTGCCCGGGTTGTATTTGACATAATCTACGACACCGTCTGACGGAACCCGGTTGATGTGCACATCGAACACCGACAGGAAGATGGACACTTTTACGGCCGCGCCACCGATGAAGGGATGGCTGTCAAGCGTATCGACAGCGACAATCTTGCCATCGGCCGGAGCTACCAAAATGCCCGGTTCGACCGGGAAAACACGGTGAGGGTCGCGAAAGAAGAACGTGACGAATATGGTCAGCACGGCAAAAACCAGACTGACGGCAAACAGCCAGACACTATCCCACCTGGCCGCCGCCAGAATCATCAGAATTGTCAGCGCGGCCCCACTGAATATGAAAACGAAACCTTCTCGTGCTATCATTTTCCGAAGACCCTCTTGAATATCTTGCCGACGTGCTTGGTATAATAGCTCAGGTCGAAGCAGCTATCGATCTCGGCATCACCGAGATACTGATGAATCTCTTTGTCCCTTTTGACCAGTTCCTTGAACAGCCCTTTTCCCTCGGCGGCCATCATAGCGTTGCGTTGAACCATGCGGTAGGCCGTATCGCGCGAACCGACCGGTCCGGTCAGCTTCAGCAAAAGTCGCTGGGAGAAGACAATGCCGCCACGGTAGTAGATATTTTCAAGCATCCGCTTTTCATTGACAACCAGTCCTTTGAGCACCTCGATAAACTTCTCCAAACCGTAATCACATACGATCGTGGCATCGGGGATTATCACCCGCTCCACCGAAGAGTGGGCTATATCGCGCTCGTGCCACAGCGGAATGTTCTCCATAGCCGACAAGCTGTAGCCGCGAAGCATTCGGGCGATACCCGTGACGCGCTCGGCCGTGATGGGGTTTTTCTTGTGGGGCATGGCCGATGAGCCTTTTTGACCCTTGGTAAAACCTTCGGCCATCTCACTGATCTCGGTCCTCTGGAGATTGCGGATTTCGGTGGCGAACTTCTCCAGCGAGGAACCCATGATAGCCAGGGCAGTGATATACCGAGCGTGGCGGTCACGCTGAATCACCTGGGTGGAGACCTCGGCCGGCTTCAGACCCAGCCGCCGGCAGACGGCGTTTTCAATGCGGGGATCAAGATTGGCAAAATTACCAACCGCTCCGGAGATCTTGCCTACCGAAACGCCTTCGACAGCCGCCTTAAAATCTTCGCGACCCCGGCTCAGTTCCGTGTACCACATGGCGAATTTCAAACCCAGCGTCATCGGCTCGGCATATACTCCGTGCGTGCGCCCGATACAGGGAGTATTCTGGTATTTCATTGCCAGTGATTTGATAAGGCGCAGAATGGTGGCCAGTTTCTTGTCTAGAATCGCCCCGGCGCGCTTCATCAAAAGCGACAGCGAGGTGTCGAGCATATCCGAAGATGTCATACCGAAATGCAGATACTTGGCCTCCTCGCCGACATGCTCCGTCACCGAGGTCAAAAAAGCGATAACGTCGTGGTTGACTTCCTCTTCGATCTTATTGATGCGGTCAACGTCGAAGTTCGCCTTCTTCTCAATAACCTTAAAAGCTTTCTTGGGGATGATATCGTATTTGGCCATAGCCCGGGCCGCCTCGATCTCGACCTCAAGCCAGGTGCGGAACTTGTTCTCCTCCGACCAGAGCGCCCCCATTTCAGGAAGTGTGTAGCGAGTTATCATCAGCCTTGCTGAGCTTTCTTAAAGTCAGAGATAAATTTTTCCAGTCCGATATCGGTCAACTGGTGCTTGATTAGTTTGCTTAAGACGCTGTAGGGCATCGTGGTAACATCGGCCCCGATCAAAGCGGCCTCCACCACGTGCATGGGGTGCCTGACCGATGCCACCAGCACTTCGGTGGTAAATGAGTAATTGTGATAGATAGTGACAATCTGCTCGATCAGTTCCATCCCGTGTGTGGAAACATCGTCCAGACGCCCGATAAACGGCGAGACATAACTCGCCCCGGCTTTGGCCACCAGCAGCGCCTGCGACGGCGAGAAAACCAGGGTGGCGTTGGTGTGGATGCCTTCTTCTGTGAGGCTTTTGATAGCCTTGAGGCCTTCGAGAATGGTGGGAATCTTGACCACGATATTGTCAGCTATGGCAGCCAACTCCTTCGCCTCTTTCATCATGCCGTCGTACTCGGTTGCCAGAACTTCGGCCGAGACCGGGCCCGGCACTACCTTGCAGATCTCAGCCAACAGCTCTCTGTAGGGAGTGGTTTCTTTGGCGGCCAGCGACGGATTGGTGGTAACACCGTCGAGGACGCCCATTGCCGCTGCCGATTTGATTTGTTCGAGATTGGCCGTATCGATGAAAAATTTCATTGCTTCTATTCCTCACTGTAACCGACCGACACCAAGTACAACCCATGTGCCGGAGCTGTGAATGATACCCTATGATCCGTGTTGGACCTCATAATATCTTTAAAGCCTGCTAATGTCAAGTTAAGCTTATTGTTATCAGGGTCTATCGTGGCCAGATTGACCATGGCACCGACCAGAGAACGTACCATGCTATGCAGAAAGCGGTTGCCCCGAATCTCATACACCAGCAGCGGGCCGGCCCGCCGCCAGCGGCTGTGGTCAATGCGGCAGATATTACTCTCTTTTCGCGACGCCACCACGCAGAAGGGAGTGAAATCGTGTTCGCCAAGAAGTTCGGCGGCCGCCTCATTCAGCCGGACAGAATCAAGTTGCTTACGGCAGTCCCACCGGAGATTGCGGTGTATAGCTGATTTTTCGAATCCAATCAGATAGCGGTAGCGGCGGAATATGGCGCTGCGACGGGCGTTGAAGTCCGGCATTACCTCGGCCGCGCTCTTGATTATGATATCGTCGGGCAGGTAGTAGTTGAGGGCATCCCGGTACTGGCTCGGCTCAAGCCGGTGGTCGATTCTGAAATTGGCCACCTGCCCCAGGGCATGCACTCCGGCATCGGTCCGGCCGGCCCCAATCAGGTTGACTTTCACACCGGTGGTCTTGAAAACCGCCTCGAGGATAGTATCCTGAATAGTGGTCTGCTGCTTTTGCGACTGCCAGCCGGCATAGCCGGTTCCGTCGTACTCGATTACGAGCTTGATGTTCTTCTCAGCCATACAAACGGCTCACCTGGAAGGCGCCTATAGTCAGCAAACACGCCAGTAAGACAAAGCCGTATTCCGGCCAGCCGAAGCGAAGCCGCGAATAATAAGTACGCCTTTGCATCCGAGCGCGGTCCTCGCGAAGGTGCCCCTCCCTCGCCGCGATAGCCGCCGCGAGGTCATCGGCACGCTGTATGGCGGCCAGGAAAACGGGAATCAGTACGTGGGTAGTCTTTCTAATGCGGCTCGGCAGAGAGCCGGAGAAATTCACGCCGCGCATTATCTGGGCGTTCTTGATAGCGATAAACTCCCCATACAGCACCGGTATAAAGCGAATCGCAATAAAGACAATCATCGACAAATCATAAACCGGCACACGCAACTTTTCCAATGGTCTTAGAATCTTGGCTATAGACTCGGCCAGGTCCGAGGGAGAACTGGTCAGGGTGATCAGAAAGGCGATACTCACAAACAGAATCAGCCTGAGCGAATAGAACACGGCCGTATGCAAAGCTCCCTCGGTCAGGTTCCACCCGAAGACCGACAGCAAAATGTCAGAGTCCCTTGCGGAGAAAATCAGATGGTAGGCCGATGTTACAACAACCAGCCAGACCATCGGTTTGAGATTACGCCACATAGACCGGCCGTCAATGCCGCTGAGAAACAGGGCCAGCCCCAGTGCGGCCAGCATGATTACATAGAAAAGCAGCGATTCGGTCACCAGGGCAAGTATCAGCACCAGCAAAACCGGCAGCATCTTTGACCTGGCATCAAGACGATGCAGAAAAGAATCCAAAGGGCGGTATTGCCCCAGCATTATAGGCGGGCTTTGAACCATAGGCTTATGTTTTCCTTGCCGGGAATATACGGATCACAAATGGGAGAGTCAATTGACCGTTGTGTCGGAAGAAGAGGACGGTTTTGATGATTGCGGCTGCCGGGCTTCCTGCATCAGACGACAGGCGCGACATACGCCCTTGGCTCTCCGTCGGCGGATGAAGTACACCGTCAGATATATCAAAGCCACCAGCACCGCCACGATGACGCCGATATATTGCCAGAACTCGCTCATCCCAACCCCGACCAGACTGAAATGTTATAGACCGCGGCCGCCATCCCATAAGCCAGCACCGTCATATAGGTGAAGGTGGCGATTGGATATATCCAGCGTGAAGTTTCGTTTTTGATCGTTACCAGGGTCGCTCCGCACTGACAGCACAGGGCAAAGAAGACCACAATCGACAGCGCCACCGCCGGGTTGAACACTTTCTCTCCAACCCTGCTGCCACTGTCGCGTCTGGCCTGGCGCATTTTGGCTATTAGCGACGATGAACTTTCATCCACTTCGCCGCCTAAATTGTAGATAGTACCCAGCGTGGCAATCATCACCTCCCGGGCCGGAAACGACGCCAGCATCGCCATGCTGATTTTCCAGTCCCAGCCGAGTGGTTCGAAGACCGGTTCGACCAATCGCCCGACACGTCCGAAATAGGAGTTGGCCAAGCTCTCTCCGGCTCTCTTATTAGCCAGTTGAACCAACGCCGCCTGCCGGCGAAATTCAATCGACCTCATCTCGACGACATTCCTCAGCAGATCCGCCCGGGCCGGAGTCTCGGAGGTGAACTGGCTGCTCAGTTGCCGCAACTGCGGCTCGCTCTCCCCGGCATTCAAAGCCATCACCAAACTGTCGTAGAGACCGGACAGCTCGCTGCCATTCATGGCCATCAAGGTCAATAGCTGGCCGTTGAGCTGCAGCCGCCTCGCCTCAGCACCCTGCTCTAACTGTAGCACACCCCGGTCGTAATTGTAGTCGGCAAAACTTGAGCGTGGGAAGTAACTGAGCGCCCAGATAATGATGGTAATTGCCAAAATCACGGTACCCGCCCGCACGATAAAGGCCTTGACGCGTATGGTCACTCTCACCATTGTGGAGCGCAGCGTGGGTAATCTGTAACTGGGCATTTCCATCAGGAACGTGCCGGCCTCGGTCCGAAACAGCGTCTTCTTGAGTACAAAAGACACCAGCACCGCCACCACTATCCCCATTGCGTATAAAAGGGTCAATATCAGCCCCTGCAGGTTGAACAGGCCCAGAACCTTCTGATACGGTATGAACGCGGTGATCATTATGGTGTACACCGGCAGCCGGGCCGAACAGGACATCAGTGGCGCCACGAGAATCGTGATGAATCTTAATTTGCGATCTTCAATCGTCCGGGTCGCCATAATTCCCGGTACCGCGCAGGCAAACGACGACAGCAGCGGTATGAACGCTTTGCCGGACAGGCCGCACCAGCGGAACATACGGTCGACCAGAAAAGCCGCCCTCGCCATGTAGCCGGAATCTTCGAGAAAGGATATGAAAACGAACAGAATGGCGATCTGCGGGATGAAGATCAAAACCGAGCCGACTCCGCCGATCACACCGTCGGTGATGAGCGACCGCAACGGTCCGTCCGTCATCGACGCACCGACAATCGCGGCCAGGCTGTGGAAGCTTTCGTCAATGAAATTCATGAACGGTTCGGACCAACTGAAAATTGACTGGAAAACTAAAACCATCACCATAACCAGGATCAGCGGTCCCATCACACGGTGCAAAAGAAGTTTATCCATGCGCTCGGAGTTGCTTTTGGATCGCTGGGGAGACTGGGTGGTGACATCCCGACATATGGCGGCCGCGCGGTCAGTCAGGGATTTGGTCTCGGCCGCCGACAGGCTTCCGAATTTCTCTTTCAACCGCGTGCGCCCATTGTCGAGCATCTCGCGCACACTATCATCGTTCACTTGGCGGAAAAACTTCTGCTCGGCCGGTCCCTGCACGTCGAAGATGATTCTCATGTACTCCGCACGCGTGCGGCGGTCCAGACCACCGGCCGCCTGCAGATGAGAGAGGAGTTGCTCAACCTCGTCATCGTAATGCTGACAGTCCGCTATAACCGGGCGGGCGGCAACTTCGTCCACGCACCGCTTTAGTTCGCTAATTCCTTTTCCCTGGTTCCCTACCATCGGCACCACCGGAATACCGCAAAGCTCTTCCGAAAGAAGGGCATAGTCGATTTTCATCTCTTTACGCTCGGCGAGATCGACCATGTTGAGCGCCATCACCATCGGTTTCCCAACCTGAACGGCCTGCAAAAACAGATATAGCGACCGCTCCAGGTTAGTAGCATCCATAACGCAGATTATCGCATCAGGAATCTTCTCATCTTCGAGCCCTCCGTAAAGGGCCGAGGCTGCGATGTACTCATCGGGAGAGAACGCCGCCAGTGAATACGTGCCGGGAATATCCACCAGGGTATAGTTGTGCGAGCCGGAAGGGGAGTTGAACTGACCGGAGACTTTTTCGACCGTTACGCCTGAATAGTTGCCGACCTTTTGATTCAGACCGGTTATGGCATTGAAGATAGTGGTCTTGCCACTATTTGGATTACCGCAAATAGCGATTATCTGTGAATCGGCCGCAGAATCCCTTTTCGCGGTTATGCCCATATATTATGCATTTGCTATTGTTCATCAATTTCAACCGTTACCAGTGAGGCCTCGGCGCGACGCAACGACAGACAGCTGTTACCCACCTGAATTTCCATGGGATCGCGCAACGGTGCGTTGCGCAGGTAGAGCACCGATCGACCCGGAACAAGCCCCATCTCCATCAAACGGCGGGAGACTGCGCTGTCATCGGTAAATCCTACTACCTTACCCTTTTGTCCCGGCGCCATTTTGTTGAGCGGTGTCATACTTGCTGTCCTTACGTTAAACTGTTAGAATCATTGGTGTCGTCAGTTGCGTTGTCTTATCGTTTGCTGCTACTTTCTTTCATGTCTCGATGCCGCGACCATCCGGCTGCCTTAGTGAATCTCCTCGTCGTCAGCATGTTTTTCTGACTCACTCTGGCATAACTGGCAATAACCCTGAACCTCGACCTTAAAGCCGCGCGTACTGAATTTATTCTCGACGGCAGTGTTGGCCAGGATGCCGACTACCTGATCAACGTTGAATTCAACTACTCGCTTACAATTCAGGCAGAACAGGTGGCCGTGAGGAACCTTCGTCAGGCGGTCATAGCGGGTAATGCCATCGCCCATATTGACTTTCTGGGCCAATCCGACACGACAAATGAGCTTTAGATTCCGCCACACGGTGCTATAACCGATAGACCGATCCTTTTCCCTGACCTTGTCATACAGTTCATCAACCGAGACGTGTTTATCCATTTCAAAGAAAGAGCGGAATATCAACTCCCTCTGAGGGGTAATCTTGAAGCCTTTGGTTTTCAGAAACTCTTTCATCATAACTCACGCCTTCAACTCTAAATGAAAACGATTATCAATTTCAATTATATATTATTTCTATCGGAATGTCAAGGGAATTCTTGAGCTAAATCATGCTTTTTTGCCTTCTGTAACTGACTATACTACAATAAGAAAGCCGCCTGAGCGGCGGCTTTCGGGAGGATGGGGATGAGGGGTTCTTGGACTTACTTAAGAAGAACCATTTTTCGTGTCTGGAAGTTGTCACCGTAGCTGAGCCGGTAGAAGTATATCCCGGTGGCAACCTTTGAGCTTCCGTCGCTGGTGCCGTCCCACTCGACGCGGTAATTGCCCGCCGACTGGACTTCATCCACCAGCACCTTGACCTGGCGGCCGAGCAGGTTGAATACGGTGAGATTAGTTTTGGCTGGACCGGACATATCGTCACTCGGCTTAATTGAGTAGGCGATAGTCGTCACCGGATTAAACGGATTCGGGTAGTTCTGCTGCAAGGTAAAGCTTTGGGGCAACGCGAAACCTCGGTCGGATTCGATTATATCGGTGACAAAGCCGATTCCGAAGAAATTGATTATTCTGGCGATCAGGGTATCCGACGGCAGGTAGGTGGCGTTGTTATTATAGATGTACTCTATCGGGAACGACAGATAAACCGTCTTGAACGGCCCCGAGAAAGATACACCGCAATTCCCCTGTGACGGGTGCGTGGGCGGTGCGCCAATCACCATCGCGCCCTCCCCTGCCCCGACCGGTGTGATCACCGGCACGTCCAGGTCGTACAGGAATTTATTGATATAGGCGAAGGCCATGCCGGCAAACCACGGATTGTTTACATCACCTCCGACGACCGGGAACCAAATGTTGGTGTCGGCCGGGACGAAGTTGAAGTAGTTGGCCATGAAGGCTGAGTCGATATCTCTCATGTCATACAATCCGGACAGGCTTGACAGGCACAGACTGCCGCCATTGTCAAGATACGCTCGCATGGCTTCGATCTCCGAGGCACTGATTACGCCGGAAGCCGAGTCACCGGTGTGCCAGAAGATGATGGAATACTTGGTCAGGTCCGTACCGATGGGCGAACCGGACGAGTTCACGTTCCAGACGTCGTACGGCATCTGCATGCGGTCAAGAACGTCGGTGTAGGCCAGTTCATAATCTTCGCCGGAGTCGTCATCGACAATCAGGACCGTCGGCGCTCCCAGAGTCAGCGTGAAACTGAACGTATCGGCATAGCTGCGCAACGAGCCGTCCAGCAGCGAATCACAGGTAATCACCACGCTGAAACTGTCAATCGTCGGACGGATGGAATCCGGCATGACAAAGAGGATGGAGTCCTTGCCGAAATTCGTATGCACGCGGCCGTCGAAGTAATCGTCAAGATGCGCCGAGGCATCGATAATGTCCACATCAAGATTGCCGGTACTGAGCACGGCCTCGGCGTTATAGGTAGTCCGCATGAGGTTGGTGGCTGCAAACGATATGGACACCGTGTCACCCGGTTCGATGACGTCGTCACGGCGACTGTCCTGCCAGGTCTCAATCAGGAACGGTTGAATATCGTCGAGTCGAACCCATGGCCTGGAGAAACTGACATCCAGGTCGGCGTACATCATCGGACCGCTGTCGGAGATCTCCCAGACACCTATCTGGCTGGAACCCGAAAAGAAAGTCCGGCTGTTGGGTATCGACTGGTCATGGAAATTGCGGTTGTCAGTGGAACCGGGCCAGGTATCGCCGGCATCGCCGTCGTTATCATAAGTGAAAGCCAGGTCGTTGTGGCCGTCGGCCTGCTCCAGCGCCACGCGGTAGTGGTTGGGGTTGCTGTTGTCGATAACCGACTCATCGATGTGGTAGATGCACAGGCCAGCACCGGGAAGCGATCGGTCAAACCCGGTCAGTTGCCTGTTCTCGACCAGCCAGTACTCAAAAATACTGGCCATCGGATTTTGCAGCCGATAGACCACCCCACTGGTAACAACCTCCGGGATCTCGGCATTGTCAAGATTCCCCGAAACATCGATTGGCGTTATGAATCCAACTTGAGCTTTGCACCAGGCATCCATGTGAGCCGGGTATTTGCCGGTGCCGTTGTAGGGACCGGAAGCCATCAATGACCAGCGCCCCAGACCGTCGGACACAAATGAGGTGTCGGAGATATCGTAGAGGTCCGGAAGACCCAGGAAGTGACCGTACTCGTGGCAGGGAACGCCGATCGGTGAGAGGTCGTCGCGCCGCTCTTCGGCACAGTGGATATAATCGTAGACCATAACACCATCGTAGGGCATGGCCGCCTTCAGGAACCATTCGTGAGACCAGACACCAAAAATGCCCTCTTCGGCGCCGTGACCGGCGTGGACAATAATGAGGCCGTCGCAAACACCGTTGCTGTCATAGTCATGGTCGGCAAAATTGAGCCCGGCCAAATGAGCAGCGTTGATCGCATCGGTGGCCAGGACCCGGCTGCGCGTGCGGCCGGCATCAAGTTCGCTGAGCACATAGTAGTCGTATGTCTCCGGCATCCGGTACCAACCGTACACGGTGCCTATGATATGGAATTTCCCGTAGGAGTTCTCCAAATAATACTCGGTCATCGAACCCGACGGATTTAGCCCCTCCGAGAACAGGATGGAATCGAAATCGGTGGCCATTCCCGCGACGCTCTGTTCGTACGTACTGCCGTTATAGGGGTGGTCATCGAAGTCCACCAAAATCACGGCGATACTGGCCGTGTCAACGTTGGTCGCGGCAGCCAGACCATCGGCTCTGTCTTTGGAAAACACCGGTTGGGCCACGGGGCTGCCTGCGCCCGCCAGCTTAAATTCGACCCAGGTTGACAGCCTTTCGGCGAGAACACCCTCAGCTTTCCATTTCTCAATCGCCTCCGGCGAGGGCGGAACGGAAAACGCAGTCGTGGCCAGTAATATGAGACATGCGAGGATAATGACTACTCGATGAGTATGGTCTGAATGTACCATCTGGAGTCCTTTTCATCTTCAGTTCTTTATCTTATTTAACTTCTCTAACTTATTCGCATCACACGTAGTTCCGCCACAGGCAGTCGGAAACACGTTATTTCAGTAAAATCATCTTCTTTGCCTGCTTCGCCGTCTGTGATATCAATCGATAAAAATATACACCGGAGGCGACCTTTCCGCCGCTGTCGGTGGTAGCATCCCATTCGAACTCATGCGTCCCGGCTGAGAGCCGTCCGGCAAAAAGCGTCTTCACCTTCCGGCCCAGCAGGTCGAAAACCTCCAGAGAGACATCGTCGGCCTGCGCCATCGTGAAGGCAATCCTCGTCGCCGGATTGAACGGATTCGGGTAATTTTGGTGCAGCTCGAAAGCACCCGGCAGGGCCGGCGTAGTATCGTCCATTACCGAAGTCAACATATCAAATTTCTGCTGCGCCAGGGCGGCCTTTTCAAAAAGGCGTTCGACGTTGTGGGCCGCCACCAGCGCGAAACTGATTTCGACCGAATCGTTGGTCGCCAGCGTCACCGGTGCCGTGGCAACCACAAACATCATGTCGCCACCGATGGTGGAATCGATATTTATCCCCTGCGCGGAAATCAGGTCATACTCGTCCTGGCGCGTCAATCCCAACTTGCCTTCAGTGCTGTCCGGCAAGTGATTGGCAAGGGCCGTCACTGCGCTGATATTCGTCAGGCCGACCAGACCGACCACACTGCCGCTGTCGGTGTACTGGTAGACCAGGTTCAATGCTTCATTGTAGGCAATATGCTCATCTCCGTTCGGCAGGTCGAAATCGGCCAGGAATCCGAATGACAGGTCGTGGAGCGTTTCGATCGCGGTGTTCTTCAGGAAGTACTTGAAGATGACCATACTGTTGTCGTAGGAGTTCTCGAAATTGACCGTCTCCTGCCCTATCTTGATCGGCACCGGCACCAGCGAATGGCTGTCATTGAACGAGGCAGTGCGATGAATACCGCCGTCGCCGCCGAAGGATCCGTTTGACAGGGACATCATGGGAACGAAATCCGAGGTTGCAAAACGCCCGTACTCGTCGCGCACGGAGCCGGACAACTGCGTGGCGTTGCGCCCGACGATAATGCCCGCTTCGTAGAGAAGATTGGGGCTACCGGCGAAACAGAAGCCCTCGCCCGCCGCACTATAGATCGATCCGGAGGCAAATCCGTACTGTCCGAAATCGGAGATCGAAAAACACAGTTGATCAGTGATATGAGAAGCGATCTTCCCCGGCGGCACGATGCCAACCTTCAGGGTCAATTCAAGCACGGCGAAAGCCCGCCCGGACGGCTGGCGAAGTTCCAGTTCAAAAAGAATCTCCTCGCCGTTGTAGAAAGATTCACCCAGGTTAATCTTAAACGCGGGGCTGCTGATAGCTGTGGTACCACCGTATCCAAAAAAGAACACGGCCTCGTTTTCAATTACATCTACCTCGCCCGAAGCTTTGGGAATCAGGGTGCCGATCACGGTCTCGACGTTGGCGGTGTAGTTGCTCAGCACCAGTTGCAGTTCGCTCTGTTGCCCCGGCCAGGCAATACCGTCACCGAGAATCTGTTGAGAGCTGATGATGAAATCGGAGAGGACCGGCATCCACAGGTAATCCAGCACCTTGGAAGCATCCACCAGTCCGTAACCGTAGGAGTTGTCATCGCCCTGGATACCGAGGTCGTCCGCGGCATGGATAAGGGCGTTCTTGATCTGGGAGACGGTGACATCGGGATTATACTCACGCATCAGCGCCACCAGCCCGGCGATATACGGAGCGGCCATCGACGAACCGCTCATGGTGAAGTAGCCGCCACCTTTGAAAGAAGAAACGATATTCACGCCGGGAGCCACAACTTCCGGCTTAATCTGGGTATTGTCGCACGATGACGGACCGCGGCTGGAAAACTCCGCGACCACACGGTTGTTATCGATCGCTCCTACCGAGAAGGTGTGGATCGGCGAAAAAGCCATATCGGCGGGACTGCGGATAGTCATCGGGTCCGGGCCTTCATTGCCGGCGGCAAAGATCGTCACGATACCGGCCGCCTCAACTGTCGCAATAACGTCCTTGAAAGTGCTGTCGCAGGGCGCGAATAAACCCTTGGGGATGCCCCAACTGTTCAATATTACGTCAGGGACATCATTACTGGTATTAATGTCGCCATCGGGATTGAGCGTCCACTGGAAAGCATCGATGATATCGGCCAGGGTCATACTGAGAGTGCGACCCTGATCGACGACACCGGCGGTGATCCATTCTGCTCCCGGAGCGACGCCGAAAGTATCGGTCGCCGTGGAACCGAGCATGATGCCCATAGTGTGGGTGCCGTGGCCGATCTTGTCAGAGGGAGGATTGGTCGGATCAACCTTCGAAAACCAACTCGCGGAAAGAGCCGCGCTGTTGCCGCGCCACTTGGAGGCCAGGGCCGGGTGAGTCCCCTCTACACCGGTGTCAAAGGAACAGACCAGCCGTCCCTTACCGGAGAGACCCTGCGACCAGAGCGCCGGGATATTCAGAAGTTCTAACTGACTGCTGACGGACGAGGCCAGCGCCGGAGCGCTCTTGGTCTCGACCGGCTTGATGTAATCAAGGTACGCATCCTCGGCCACCAGGCGGATACCCGGATATTCCGCCAGGTCATCGAGCCTGTTGACCGGAATCTGGGCCGCGAAGGCCGGGACGATCCAGAAGCGTTTGACATCGCCGGAGGCTATACTGGCAAGGTACTCGCCGACCGCGTCCACTACCATAGAGGAAGAACTGCGGCATTCATTTATAACGGCCTTAATGCGCTGACCGCGATTCATGTTAGGGTTCTGGGCGATACCGTTGATCGTGCCGGAAGTCTTTTGATTCTCAACAAATACAACCACGCGGACAGTGGTGTCATTGTCCGTGGACATAGCCTGAGAAGCCAGCATTTCAAGAGACGGGGCCAGTTCCGCGCTGGCCGAAGCCGCAATGATCAAAGCAGCCAGGAGGCACGCGAGCAAACTGATACCCGATGTATGGTTCTTAAAATGCATTTGGTTCTCCTCAAAAAGTAAGTCCGAACACCCTTTGAGCAAAGGGTATGCCGCCGCCCCATCGGACTTTCGCTTGCGCAACACTATGCATCCGACCAATTTTGGGACTTGTTAAGTTGTTTTTTGACAAACCCTTAGATGTTTGACGAAATCAAGGGCGAGGCGAAGGTGTGCAAAGCGCGGACGGCGCAGCAGAAATCAGTTGTGATTTGCGTTTCTCACCGGCTACCGAAACTCTGCAATTTTTTACAGGATATTTGGCCTAATCTGGGTATATTCGGGAAATGAAGAAGCCTCAAGGCAGCTTTCTAACCCCCGGACGCTCCCTGGCCGTTATTCTTATCCTGGCGGCTGTTGTCAGAATCGTCTATCTAATTGCCTACCAGAACCTTCCGATATGGGACCAACTGACTGTCGACAACTACTATCACAACCACTGGGCTCAGTCGATAGCCTCGGGCAATCTTTTTGGAGATACCACCTACTTCAGGGCACCGTTCTATGTCTTTACTCTCGGGGCTTTATATGCCCTGGTGGGAGCGTCGTTGTGGGCGGCCCGTCTACTGGGGCTGGTAGTGGGATTGGTTTCCATCGGTCTGACATGGGCGCTCGGCCGGAAGGTCTTCAACAACCGCGTAGCTTCCACCGCCGCCCTCGTGCAGGCGCTCTTTCCGGTGATCATTTACTTTGAGAGCGAGCTGCTTCTCGATTCCCTGTTCACCATGCTGCTGCAGGCGACCGTTTACTTCCTGCTCTGCTGGCAGCAGACAAACCGCCACCACCACGCTATCGCTGCCGGTCTGTTCATGGGCCTGGCGGTCATCACTCGTCCCACTGCCCTGGTTTTACTGCCGGTGATATTGGTGTACCAGTTGGTGGTAAGCGATGAGTTTCGTTTCCGCCTCAGGACGCTCGGGACAGTTTGGCTGCTCATGCCGCTGGTGATTCTGGTGGGCACGGTGTTCATCCGCAACATAGCGGTTGCTTCCGATCCGGTGCTGATATCCTCCCAGGGCGGTATTAACTTCTATATAGGCAACAACGAGGAAGCCGATGGTGTCACCGCAAGACTGCCCGAACCACTCGGCAACAATTGGCGTATTGCCGAGATAAGCTATCTGGCCAAACTTGAATCGGGACGAAAGCTCAGGCCGGGTGAGATATCATCGTTCTGGACATCAAAAGCAATCGACTGGATAAGCTCACACCCGCTGGGCTTTGCCACGCTCTATATAAAGAAGTGCTATTATGCTTTCACGGATCGGTTGTTGTCCAACAACCGCAACCTCGAGCGTTTCTTTGCCGACATATGGCTGCTTCACTACAACCCGCTATCATTCGGATGGCTGCTGGCGTTTACCGTCTTTGGCCTGGTGGCCAGCCTGGCCGGTAATCCGCGCGCTCGATTCTTCCTGCTGTTGATTGCCATGTATGTCGCGCTGATCTCGCTGTTTTTCTTCAACACCCGTTTCCGGTTGCCGCTGCTGCCCTACTTCATCCTGCTGGCAGGGTACGGATTGTTTGCCATCAAGCCGATGCTGGTGAGCCGGACAAAAAGGTTGCTGCCAGCCGTTGTCGCCGCGTTGGCTGTGGGAGTGTTGTCATTCTTCCCGGTGGTTTCACCGGCCGAAGTGGACAGCCCAATGGACGAGACATCGACCGGCCTGTATCACTTCGCCAACGGCAACACCGATGAGGCTCTGCGCTACTTCCGTCAGGCCCGCACGGTGGACTCAACGTACCCGGAGGTCAATCTCAACCTGGGGGTTGCCTTCCTCCGGTCCGGCAAGGGGGACTCGTCAGAGTACTATCTTAAGCAGGAGATGCAGTTCAACCCAGAGCGACCCAAGTCCTACGTCAATCTGGCATCCCTATATCTCACGGACAGCTTGATCGACGAGGCGATGGTCATGGCCGAGAAAGCTGTCAGCCTCCGGCCGTACGATATCGTATCCAATATGCTGCTTTTCCGAGCCGCAGCACGCTCGCGTCAGATCGCAAATGACAGTCTGCTTCGAATGTATCGTTCGGCGGCTGAGACAACAGGAGATGACATTTACGTGCTGTTTGAAGCCGGTCGCAGTTTTCACGTCCGCGAAGTTCTGGTCCGCGCTGAAATGATATACCGTCAGGCAATCGCAGCCCAGCCGCCACCGATCGAGACTGACGATGAAGCGTTTGAACGCAACTTCCGCAACAGTCCCGCCGCCTGGAATCATAAACGTTCCGAGGCCTGGCTCCAGATTGCCTATTGCCATTTCCGTCTGGGGAACTTTCGCGAGTCTATCGCACCTTTGCACAAGACCATTGATTTAGACCCCGATTGCTTCAACGCCTATCTCAACCTGGTGAGAACATATGCCTGGCAGGGTGACAGCGTGCAGGCGGATTCAGTCTACCAGGCCTTCCGAGAGCAGTTTCCCGACAGCCAGCAGATTCTTCAGATGAAGCCATAAAAAAAGACCGAGTCGAAACTCGGTCTTCTTCTGTATCGTCTGCAACAGAACCGTCGGGTGTTACGGTTCCATTCGATTGTCAAAATATAAGTAATTCAGCACGCGATTGGCCGTGACCTGGAATGCCACCGGATCCATTGCCAATGGCGTGAAGCAGAAGTGCACCGTCTTGAAGTAGTCAGATCTCAGCCAATGGGCAACAGGCGAACCGTCATAGTCGGGAAGACAGCCACCAGCGGGGTGGTTGTTCTGTCCGTATCTGGAACCAAATATGTACATCGGTCTGCACATAACCGATACGCCGCGATCGTTGTATTTGGGTCGGTACGAGACCCAGTTAACTTCCGGCAACGCTGCCGTATCCGGGATCCATGTTAGGCCATGGATTTCGTCTTCCCAGTAATACATTGAATGCAAGCGGGCTGTGTCAATCACCAGCGTCGGCCAACCGCCAAGGTCCGCACTACTGATAGCACGCACAAAGTGTTCAATTCTCATCGGTATCTCGTACGGATTACCGCTATCCACCGTAAAATGGTGCCGCTGCCAACCAGAGTAATTGATTTCGGACACACCGAAATAGAAGCCGTAGTTGTTATGGTGTATTGTGAGTGTCGGACCCAGGATATCCTTCTGGCATACAACATCTGTTGCCGACTGCCCACCATCCAGGGGGGCACGCATAACCGCCCACATGTTACAACCGGCATCAATAGCGCGCCAGATATTAGTATAGTGGCTTAGCTTCGGGTGGGCAATATTGTCGTTGTACAAAATAACCACCTTGTGCTTGAGCATCTCCGTGATAGGGATTTCAAGGCCGGCTTTTCTGGAAATAAGGTAATCAGGCGAACGTTTTTCCGCCGGATCCAAGACGATGTCGCACGATGAAGCGTTCCAACCCGGCACATTTATACTGCCCCAGCCATCAATCACACCTTTCCAGTATTCCCTCTGAGTATAGAAGAGTGGCTTGGTTGTATCCGGGTTATAGGGTAGGTTGATACCGTTATTTGCAGCAACTATGTTCATGTCTATTACCAGAACGGCTCGCTCAAACTTTGGATCGATAACTTTGAAGGAATTGAGGTCGTCGGAATCCTTATCCTTCACCATCGACACCGACGGAACCGGGGTTTCCACCAGGGCATCATCGCGACAATTTACCCAGAAAACAAAGTTCATCTTAACGGTTGTGTCTCCGCCCGGAGGAGGATTGTAGTTGCGGTAAGCGTTATACACCGTAACGGAGCTGTCATTAGTCCAACCGTCCGACGCCGCAGCTATGCGGTTAAAGAACGAGTCACTGGCCAGGCTGTCCACCTCAAAGAATAATCTCCACGTGCCTCGAGTATCACCAAGATCATTTACGTAAACATCCGCCAGCGTAATCACAAAATCATCACATGTGGGGTCTTCATCACGATCACAGAAAATCGTATCGCCGACTTTGTAAACCTCGGCCCTGGAAGTCAAGTAAACGGTCGAGACAAATTTCTCCCCGAGTTCCCTGAAGACCTCTCGGCCGTTATAGCTATCCTCATAAGGACCGTAAAGGCACCATTCATAATCAAACGGCGGGGCATCGGTACCTGACGGATAATCAGGATCCGAGGCTTCCCAGGACATCGCCACACCGGTGATAACACCCTCAACCAGAGAGTTGATGTAGGGAACATCAATGTCTATAAAGTCAATGCCGACCGCTGGCGGACTGTCATTGCGAGAGAAACCGCGGTACTTGATAATCGAACCGAGTCCCTGCTCATCGAACGCCTGCAGGAACACGTACTGAACCAGATATGTATTCACCGGGTCAAGGCTGTTCGCCCTGAGCTTGACGATTTCAGTAGTATGCGGATCGGCCTCGGTCGCCGAGACATCCAGATAATTCCACGCCATCGAGTCGGTCTCAAGAATGGCCGCCATCTCCTCTGGCGTCCCGAGACTCATTTCCGGCTCCGTAACGACAACGTAACGGAAATAGTCGATCTGGCCGTCGATGTCGGTTCCATACCAATAGAGGAAGGGATTGCGCGAGAAACGCGTGAATACCGTGTCAATAACAAGAGGTGACAGAGACAGGGTATCGTACTGCGGTCCTGGGGGAATATTGACAAAATATGCGATCGGCCTTTGGTTATCCTTGATGTCGCCACTGAGCTTGTCGGAACAGCCCGTAAAGAGCGACGTAGCCAGGATCAAAGCCAAAGACAGACTGACCAGAATTCCCGCTGCAATCGACTTGTCAAACTTATGATTCATTACTACACCCATATTTCATTAGATTAGAATGCCATCAATACTGTGAAGCGATGAACTTCCGTCAGGATACCGAAATCCTGGAAGGCGTAATCGACCCGCATCTCGCGGTCCTCGCCGAACGGCAGTCGCAGACCGCCGCCAACCGTGAAGCCATCCACGTCGTAATTGACACGTGCCCCGCCGCGCAGGACGAAATGATCCTTGAAAGTATATTCCAGACCGGTATTATATTTTTCCACATTGTCCGACGGGTGCGCACCTTCGGCCGCGAACGTCACCAGATGGTCAACACCTTCTATGACGTTGATGGTGGCCCCGAATTTGAAGTTCATCGGAAGCGGATAGGCCTTGGCGATGAACTTCATATCCGGACCGAAATTCGTCATGGCCATTCCAATCTTAAAACCACGGTAACCCGTATCGTAACTGGTGCCCACATCGGCCGCCCAGCCGCTGGCTGAGTATTCATGAGTGAACTCACCCAGGTACTTGACGCTGAAACCGATCGAGAAGCGGTCGGTCAAGTAACGTCCGTAGCTGACTGAGACCGCAATGTCGTTCCAGGCAAACGTCCGACCCGTACCTTCATAAGTCCCATGCTCGTAGGTGCGCTCAATCATATCTCCCGAAGAGAGCGCGTACATGCCTATACCCAGGACACCGCCGATTGACTCCAGCGGAAAACCGATCGCGCCGAATCCGTAATTGATGCCAGCCGGCAGGTTGATGTAGGTGAAAATTACTTCCCGCCCGTATAAGGAGGTCAAGCCGGCAGGATTGTAATAGATTGCCGAGATATCGTCAGATACCGCCGTAAAGGCCTCAGCCATTCCCATTGCGCGAGCCGATACACCCAACTCCAAAAACTGTGCTCCGGTGGTACCCACTTTCGCCTGGGCCGAAACCTCACTCGGCGAAAGCAGGGCCAGCAACACAAAGAGCAGCAGTGTCGACCACACGGCTTTTGTCATAACCCTCTTTTTCTCCTGACCTATTTCACAATTTTTCAGACACATGCTTTCCTCACGTTCTGTCACCATTTATGTACATCAACCGCAAATTACAGATTAACTTCCACGCCAAGTCTGATCTGACGCCCGTAATCCCAGTGACTCGGATTCAGATCATACGGGGTACCCTCTAATATGATCTGATTAATGTTCTGCTGAGTGTCGGGGCGACCGGTATTTGTATAAACATCAACCACGTTCTTGCTGTTGAAAACATTCTCAACCCAGACAATGAACTTGTAATTCAGTCCGACCAGTTCGAAATCTTTCGTGAATTGGACGTCGAAATTGATTGTCGTCGGCATCCTCAAAGAGTTGGTCTGAACGTCCTCGCCAACCGCTGAAGTGATATTCGGATAATCGCGATTAGGCGTAAATGGCTGACCAGTCTCAATAATGGCATCGACCGACATGGTCCAGCCGTTCGGGATCGGCAGGCCGAACATCCGAGGTTTGACAGTGCTGGGCACAAATACCTGGATGCTTGATTTCAGCGAATGCCTAATGTCGTTGTCCAGCGCGGCTTCCGACAACGGCTCACGGGACAACTCGAAATCCGTCAGGTAATTCTCGTTGGTCTGCGACGCTTTACCGAACGCAAAAGCGTAAGTGTAGCTGAGCATACCGTTAACATAACCACCACCGCGCTTTTCAAGGGTCATCTCAACACCACGGCTGCGTCCATAGTCCGCGTTCTGGTACTGCTGACGGGTCAAACCGCCGATGCGAATCTGGTGGCTGTTAATCTTGTCAAACTCGTCCTTAAAGTAACCGGAGAAGTCCACCGAGTAGTTTTCACTCATGGCGTACTTGACACCGAACGAGTACTGAATAGTCTTCTGGTAATCTAGGTTGTAGTTGCCAAGTATGTCGTTCTCGTTAACGGCGTTGGTGTTTCGTGAATACATCCGCACCAGGAGCGGCAACTGGAAGAAGTGGCCATAGTTAAAGTGAACCTTGGCCTTATCGGAAATCGGGTACGAGAAGCCGAGGCGCGGTGACAGCTTCTGGCGATCACCCAAAATGACGCCGGAACCGAGGTCGTCATTCGCCGCCACTTCCACCAGATCGTACTTGTCCTGTATGAAGAAGTCCCAGCGCAGACCCAGTGAGGCCACCATGGAACCATACTCAATTTTGTCACGGATGTAGCCCGTACCGCCCCAGGGATTGTACTGGAACATATCACGGAACGCGCCGCGGGTGGAATAAGGCGCCGGGATGCCGCCGACACTGTCGGGGCGACCCGTGTAAAGCAGATACGGTCTGACGATTTCCTGATAAGTGAAATCGTTCTTGAACATAGCAAAACCACCCTTAACCTCGTGCGGACCCATCTGCCGGAAGATCTTGAACTCACCTCTAAGCGTCTTGGTCTCGCGGTAGTGCCAAGTGGCACTCTCGGTATAGTTCATCGGAGAAAGAAAGGTCTTTCCACTTCCATCGTAGATACCGTTGCCGTTGATATCGGTAAACTGTTCCCCCATATCATAACGCATGTTGGGCGGGTCATAAATCCCGTTTCTGTTGCGATCCTCAAAAGGAATCCCCTGAACCCATTCCAGCGGACTGACTTCCGGTCCGTCGTACTTACCGTTGTGGTTGAGGTCCTGGTTGTCCGGGCCGGTGGACTTGATGAACAGATCGATGCCGCGGTCATACCGGTTGTTGGCATTGACGTCGGTAAAAGGCTCACCGATGATCAAATCACCGTCGATATACGGCTCGGCCGTGATGTTTTCGATATTTGGCATCCGGTCCATATCCAGAACACCGTTGCCATTTTTATCGTGCAGGTATTCGCCCCGGTCCCAGAGGCCGTTGCCGTTAAGATCTATGAACGGCTCACCTTCCTGGTTGTCTCTGACGCCGTTGTTGTTGAAGACAAAGTCCGATAATGGAAGTTCCAGGCCAGACTGAAGGTTCAGATCAAGCAGCCAGGCTTCACCCCAGGTAAAGGCCGGGCCGGTGTAGTTGTCACCGTATATGGCCGTGTCCGGGAACAGGTTGATCAGCGGTTCCGGGGGATCGTAAATACCGTTACCATTGGCGTCTTCCCAGGA
>JAUXCD010000109.1 GCA_030619085.1 Candidatus Zixiibacteriota bacterium | reverse complement strand
AGAGACTCATCGGGAAGCCCCATCATATACGAGGCGGCGCCGTTGTCATACTGCAGCCAGGTGCTGGTAGAAATCTGCTGAATGCTGAGGGTGGGATCACCATGCAGGGTCATCCCATAGAACCAACTGATTTCCCATTCTTCAAAGCCACCGGAAGCGCGATCGACAAACCACTGTTGAAAGGCGGCACCAATCGTCCGGCCCTGACCGAAAGGTCTGTAGAAATCCTCGAAAGAGAGCATTGACCCTGTTTTCGTGCTGCCGAGAGCGCCGAGGCCGTAGTCCTCAAGGAATATATACCAACCGGCCATGTAGTCCGTCTCTACGTAGCGGGCATTGGAGCAGGCAAACAGATTATAGAAATGGGCTACCGGTTCTATGGCCATGACCTCCGATACGTAGGTATAATCCCATTGCTCATCGGGATTCTTGAACGCGTGGCCCCCGGGCCAGGAGTGAACACACACCTGGATAAACTCATAGTTCTGAGGTAGTCGGCTCTCATAATCCGTCGCCCAGGTTACCCATTGATCCTTGACGAGATGGTGTTCGCTGAAAGCCATACCGACATTCATATCCCACCAGTCCGCTCCGCCGGCCCAGTCGTCATCGATATAAACCAGCGCGCGGTTGTTGACAGGTAGTGAGCCGGTCCGGTAGATGTGGTTTTTCGCGAAATATTCCTGCACAAGCGAAGCTTCATCGGCGCTACCCATAGTCAGAGGGGAAGCTGTCAGTCGCCCCATCCATATCTCAGGCGCGACATCGCCGGTATGCCCGTCGTACATGTCATCGCTGTCGGCATCGGTGAAAACACCATTCATATCCATATAGAACAGGTCTGCCGGGAACTGTTCTTCTTCATGTTCATACCAGGGGACAGGCAAATCACCAATCAACAGACAGCCCGCCATACCTTCCGCATAGCGTGCCTGTAGAAAAGAGCGCAGGTCCTCAGGGTTTCCTCCAGCAGTAGTGTACACATTCACACTGTAACCCTCAGAGGTCAGGTCCAGAACATATTGATCGATGGCCGCGGCTATTTGGGGATAGAGATCGGTATTGATGATAACAGCCATCCCGGTCAAGTCCCTGGAATTTGCTGACGCGGAACCTGCGATCACCAGACGCGCATCGAAGTCACGAGGGTCGCCGTGCGATTCCTTCCATTGCTGAAAACTGGTCGGCCGGCTGCCATACGGATCTACCCAGCGTGTGAGGACGATATCCCGATTATCAAAGCCGTGTAAGGCCTGCTGCAAGGGTACCGGTGCTGCAGGAGCGGCCGACTCGCCGCCGGAAGCAGCCGAAATGAAGGTGAATACGAGTATCAAACCTGTTAATGCATGTCCGATCAAGGTGACTTTTTTCATTTCGATCCTTTTAAAATATAAGTAGATACTAAAAGCTCCGCCCGCCCGTCAGAAAGAGCAGTCGTGGCATTCGACCGCCGGAGCACCGCCGCCGAACATATAGTCTACGAAGTAGGTAAGGTCGGAAATATCCTGACCGCAATCGCCGTTATTATCAAATTCTTCCATGCACTGCGGAGGATCACCGTTTCCGAACATGAAATCAATATATAGGGTGAGGTCGCTAATGTCAGCGTAGCCGTCATGGTTGGCATCGCCGGGAGTGATACAACAGGTGACACAGGCAACGGTTGCACCGGCGATGATCGGCTGGTAGTATGGAATGAGGTCGGCATGGAAGCCTGGCTGGTAAAGGTCCGCGCCGCTCTGGTAGCCGTCGAGTTCGAAAATCGTCCATTGGCCGCCAGTGGTGGATTCGTCAAGAGTGAAATACAGTTTGACAACATCCCCGTTCCCCGGCCCCAGCACCACCGATGTGTCGGTGTACGATGCCACCAGCCGCAACATTAACCGGCCGGCCGCCGGATCGTCGTCCAGCACTTCCACGCCCTCGAAACCATCTGTGCGGCAACCCGCGGTGCTGATGGAATCGAGAGTTATGTCGAGAGTACCGCTGTACTCGATCGGAAGGTCGATGACATACAAGTCCAGCACGTTAGCGGCATGGATGACCAGTTCGAACGGCGTGTGGATATGCACATCGACATCGACTGCAATCAGGCTGTCGGCCAGGGCAATCACGTACTCCTGTTTGGTGCGGGCGTAGGTCAGGCTGTTGGATGTCACTTCCAGAGCGACATCATAGACGCCTCCGCTGAGGTAGGTGTGCTGAAGTGACTGAACGGAGGCGGTTGTAGAATCCCCGAAATCCCAGTTCCAGGCGTCCACTGCCAGTTCCGATCCACCTTCAAAAGAGACCTCCAGGGGGCATTGCCCTGCCTTGGGATCGGCCGTGAACATGACCGATTTGTCCGGCTCGATGTATCTGACAAGGCTCTCGTTAAAATAATTGCATCCTGACCAGTCGCAATAGAGGTAGTCGATGAAGTACCAGGCGTTCTGGGCGCCGCCCCAACCGTAGTTCATGTGATACTGCTCATACTCGTCGTCCATTCGCCAGCCGTCACAGACAATCGCATGGGACATGATGCCATATTCCATCGGCCGCCCGGCGTCAATCTCGTCTTTAATGATATTGAACCACGAGACCGGGCTGTGGTTGGCACGGTATTGCATTTCCACATCGTCCTTGTAGTAGAAGAAAGTCCTGAAAGCGCTCATGACGTACGGTATCTGGGTGCCGGAGCCGGATGTGCCGAAATCCATATCGACCGAAACCGCCGCCTCATAATTCAACTCAGCCAGGGCCGCCTGCTGGGCGGAATCACAGCCACTGACACAGTCATTGACGATATTATCCCAATCGTACGAATCCCAGTATTCAGCGTATAGAAAGCCCGGTTCCACGCTGCCCTCGCCGTTCCACAAGTAGCGGTTGTAGCCGCCGCCTTCGGTGGGCCATTGCCAGTAGGCGAGAATCTGGGCCATCGCAGTCGCCACACAACCGACATAGGTCCGCGCGTCACCATTGCCCAGGGGACAGTAATTGTAGTAGGGCCAACCCTGATGCCAGGTCGTGGTGAGTAGCGGCCCTCCTGTGACTCTGCTTCCCGCAGCGTCGAGCGAAAGGCTCGATGAGAAGGTCTTTGAAGGGATGGCCAATTCATCCCAGGCGGCACGGTGCTTGCGGTCAAGTAGTACCGGCCCGGAGGTCGGTTGGCTTTGGTCAAGCGCTCCGTAGGTGTCGATATAAAGAGCAACCCGGTCATGCAGCATCTCGCGCAGGAGTTGGGCCAGGCCGAGAGTGTCGGACGGATTGAGATCGGATTCATCGCTGTAGGCCTTGATGGGGGAGAGTTCCTTCAGGACCGGGACGATCACGAAGCCGACCGGGGATATCGAGTAGCAGCGCGCCAGGAGAGTATCATTAGCAGTGATATCCTCAAAGCCGGAAATTGACGGACTCGTACTACCGGCCCACCCCCCGGGTTGTGAAGCACAGTAGGTCAGCCAGTTCCGGCATACCTGATGCATCTCATCGATGTTAGACAGTTCAGCCCTTGCGGCCGAGGCGAAGAAGAGGCCAATCACGATAGTGATCAATGCTGTCTGGTAGATGCTCCTGAAAGCTGAGACTCGTTTCCACATCAGTTTTTATTACAGGACTAATTGCTGGTAGTTGAAGTTACAATTATTTCTATCTTTCACAGTCAATTTACGGGCAATACGAGAATTGTCAATTAGAAATACTATTTCGTCCTGAGACAGTGCAGAGGGGTTATAATTCTGCAAGCTTATGTCGATAAACATAAAGACACTGATTTTTACAACTTTGGCGGAAGGTCTTAACATGTGTTACACAAATCCATACACAAACACTTCATCACTTTACATTGCAGTCTTGGTTTTACTTGGTTTGGTCCTGTCAATCTGTACGGTAACAGAGGCACAGATAGTTGATAGCTCCACCGTGAATGCCGATACTGCCAAGACATCGCCCACGTTCCACAAATGGGGTTTGAGTTTTGGCGGCGTTCTGATGAATGGTACAGTTACTCCCGCTCTTCTGCCAGTAGGTGCGGGTTATTTTGGTGGAGGGATTCCGATTGAAAGTCCATATGGGTTCGGCCTGTCTATTGATTACAATATCAATCCGTCGCTCAGGCTTTTCTTCGACGGAAACTTTTATACATATCGCGAACAGGTGGGGATTGAAGGACAGAATAGCACCAGCTCCTGGGTATTCGAAATGAATGATTATGTGACCAATCTGATTTCTTTCAACGAAGATGCTTACTTCTACATGCAAACGACCGGTCTTAGATTTGGTGTCAAGTATGGTTTTCAAAAAGACAGCTTCCGCCCGTGGGTGGGAGCAGGTATTGGATTCTATGCGTGGAAGGCCGATTATGCCACCGCCGATCGAAGCGGTTCTTGGGGGAGTGATAACGGCACAACAACCGGAGTCACTTTTCTGTTCGGTGTGGACTACATTTTCAGCCGCGAGTCCAAGAATCCGATAATGATAACTATCTATGGCGATCTGGCTTCACCGGTAGCCAATCCCGTCATCGATGACCTATTCCATGATGGTTGGACATGGAACAACGCCGGCGGTAATCACATCATGGGTCCTAACCGTTTTGGATTTTCTATCGGGTTATTTCACTAAATAAGATTATCTCGGGGACAAGCTCTTGTGCCATCACCGTATTTTTGGAGAGGTTTGGATTTGGCGTAAATTCCTCGGGCTACAAATGTTCGGGTGTGACAGGCGCGCCGCGGCCCTGGCCTCGACAACGAAACGCTGTCGGAACGATGCCTCCGATGACAGGTGTGTCTGAAGTGTTTTCAGCGCCACCAGGCGTTCGAGTTTGGTATCCTGGGCAAGATAGACCTGCCCCATGCCGCCACCACCGATCAGATTGACTATCTTGTAGTGCAGGACATCCCTGCCGACCATGAAATTGGCCGAGGCGGTGCGGTCATTGTTATTGTGTTCATTGGGCATGATTGTATTTCCAGAATTCTGCATACGTCATATTGTCAAACAGGCATCGGTAACAATGACCATTTAAGGGGTTTATTTGTCAAGTAAATTTGGGGCTGGCCGGTCTGGGGGAGAGGTGGTGTCTGTGAGCATTGGTATAATACCGGGGAAACGGGTGGTGAGTTGATGCCGAAAAACAGTGTCCATCCAGATTGACGGATGGCTGTTGTAGCAATCCGCAGCTTCTGTCAAATCGCCGGTCTTTACGAAGTAAGCTATCGCTTCCTTCAAAATGATATCGGGCACGGTCTGTCTTGAGGCGGCAAAGCGCAGGTACTGGGCGTATTCAATCTGCTGTCCTCGAGCCTTGTAGATTCGGGCCAGATTGTAAGGGGTCTCGGCTATCGTTGTGTCCAGAGAAATGACTTTGCGATAAATCTTCTCGGCTTCGTCCAGGTCACCTCGATACTGGTAGGCCACGGCCAGGTTGGACAGATTCTTCACCCGGTGGGGGCTGAGACCATCGGCGATGCGAAAGAGGGTAATGGCCGTATCATACTGTTGCAAACGAAGGTAGCACAGACCAAGAAGCGTGTAAGCATCGGGATTCATAGGATTGAAATCGATGACTTGGTATAGCCCATTTCGAGCCTCGGCAGTTCGCCCGGCGGTGTAGGCGTTGTCGCAGGTAACGTACAGGCGTTCCTCCGGAAAATCCGCCTCCCATCGTTGGCGTTCGCTCAATGCGGAATAGAGGTCATCCCGGTCACGGTAGTGATTGCCCAGCAGATGCCGGTAGTTTCTATTCTTAATCTTATCCCGGTAGACATAGTCGCGAAAGCGGTCCACGGCGACGTCTTCAATCATCGGTGCAGCGACACGCGGACCGAGCACCAGAATTCCGAGCGATACCGAAAGCAAGGCCGCAATGGTCACGACTTTTCGGCCTGCGGCACAGTTGAGCAGACAAAGGTAAGCCGCCGCGGCCAGAGGTGCACCGGCGTAGGAGAACATGTCCCAGTCACGCGGCATACCCAGTTTTGGGTCAATTACGAACACGGCCAGCAGCGCTGATGACAGCGTTACCAGCAACCACTTCGATTCCAGTCCGGCGAAAATGTTTCTCGATCCCGAAGTGAGTAAGGTGGTGACTATAACCAGAATGCCGGGGACCATTATCAGCAGGAAACTCAGGAAATCCAGAAGGTGCTTGACTGAAAACAGGGTGTACCCCTCCACCGTGAAGTGATCGGCTACGATCGGCACCAGGGCGAACCTGAAAAAGTAGTCCGTGGTGTACAGATACGTAAATGGAATAGTAGCAATCAGAGTGAGGATGAAACCAAACAGGTATTTGGTTTTTACGTTTAGACTGCCAATGCGCTTTCCCGGGCGGCTTCGGCTGAGCAACAGATAGACTGTACCGGGGATGAGGGCCAGGCCGAATATGTGGAAGAATATCGTCAGCAGCTGGAGGACGATAATCCATAACAGATGAATACGCTTCTGAGCGATCAACAGACCGACCAGACAGTAGAGTATCACACTGACTACAAAAAGCGAATAGTACTCCACATAACCGAAAAACAGCAGCATGTAACCGGAGCTTGCCAGCCCCAGAAAAAGCAGCAAGCGAGACCGGAATGTCGTCATGAGTTTCGCGCAAAGCAACGAGACGACAGTCAAGAAGATTGCGCCGGCCCCAATCGATACAATCTGAAAACTAAGGAGAGCGGCTGAGGACGTCTCTCCGCCAACAGCCCGAAAGGTGATGTAGTGGGCCAGGGATTCACCGATCTCACGGTACTTGATTATCAGAGGATTGTCGGAGGCCATCAGGCTAAGCAGTGTGTAGCCATCTCCCAAAAAATGCATTCGGTTGCGCGCGAGAATAAACGCTGCCAGCAAACCGGCCGAAATCAGGAAAGCCCAAAGGTAATAACTCCGATTGGTCCGGTCGCCGTCGGTGGCTTCATTTGAGAGGCTTCGAGTTGCCCGCCAGATGGCTAGCCCAGCTAACAGGCCGATTGCGAACAAAACCGGGGGAAGATAATGGCCAAAATGCGCCCATACGCGGATTCCCCAGAGATGCCCGGTCGGCAAATAGGCTCCGGCTAAAAAGGCTGCCAGCGTGAGAAGATAGGCTACAAAGCCTGCTCGCATGCCCGCTAAGAATCTCATATGATCCGACTCCCCGTGAGCGATTAACTTAATAATAAAGTCGGCAGGTATTGGTTTTCTGTCAATGGATAATACGGACCATGATGGGCGTATAGGTTAAAACCCGGCCGACCCGTCTGTGTAGACCAACCGGGTTTGTGATCCGCGGCGATGTTGACCACAGCGGAGCCAGAGATATCTCGGACTTGACATACATTAGTGTACTTCCTACGGAAAGATCAGAGTGAGACAAGGCTACCATGTTAATTTAGGCGTAACTATCCCGGAGCGTCTTCTGACCGCAACTTTCTATCCGGAGACCCAGACTGTTTCTCTGGTTCGGCGGTTTTCCGCATAGAGTTGTTTATTTTACCGCGATTTTCTCCTGCTGAATCGATTTGAATTTGCTGTTGGCTAAGTCAAATTATTCTTGTATGATACTGGTGAATAATTCCTGATATTTCCGGGAACCTCAGAAATCAACAGCTGTCACAATAGGAGGGTAAAAGTGCCGCAAATCAGTTCTGGACGAGGGGCGAGGATTGCAGGACGGACACTCAAGAATATCATCCTTGGCAGACCCATAAGCATCTCCTTTGAGATAACCTACAACTGCAATGCCAACTGCAAACATTGTGATCTGGGTGACTACAGAGAGGAACCTCATCTGGGACCGGAAGTATTCGCCGATCGTTTCGAGGAACTGAATCCGGTGGTGGCACAGATTTCGGGCGGTGAGCCGACATTGCGGAAGGACCTGGTTGATATTGTCCGCGAGATGCGGAGCCGGGATCCGGTGGCGGTCTTTGTGATTACCACCAATGCTCAGATTCTCAACGAAGAGAAGTACCTGCAACTCCGCGAGGCGGGTATTGATCAGTTTTCATTGTCGCTCGATTATCCCGATGAGCGGCAGAATGAATTTCGACAGCTCAGGAACAATTTCGAGCATATGGCGCAACTGGTGCCAAAACTGGCCAGCTATGGAAACAAAGATGTCATTCTAGCCTGTGTTGTGCAAAGCGATAATTTCAGGGATCTACCCCGGATTGCCGAGGTGGCAAAGAAGTGGGGCGTTGCCGTTAATTTCAGCACCTACAATTCGCTTCGTACCGGGAATACCGACTATCTGGTAAATTCCGACGGTGATTTGAACGAACTGGAAGTGGTTGTTGAACAATTACTGGAGATGCAGCGCGACGGCTATTCGATTTTGTCTTCCGAATGGACCCTGCGGCAGATGATTCGTTTTTTCCGGGACGGGTATCAGCCGAACTGCATGGCCGGGAAAAGATTTTTGATAGTGAATCCCTGGGGTAAACTTACGCCATGCGGGATGTTTCGTGAAATGTATGATTCGCGGGAGGAACTGGTGGAGAAATTCACCAGACACAACAAGTGCAACAAGTGTTACACTGCTATACGGGTCAACTCTGAGAAGACGTTATCTCGATTGCTTCTTGATGCCCTGCGCGTTATCCGCCAGAAGTAACGGACCGCATGCCCGGAAGAGGGGGATATCGACGGCAGCGGGACGCACGACATTTCCGATCTGACGTATTACGTTGACTACATGGTCGCCGGTGGGCGCCGAGGCGCCGTCTTGCCCTT
>JAUXCD010000181.1 GCA_030619085.1 Candidatus Zixiibacteriota bacterium | reverse complement strand
TCCGACGCCGCCAATGTCCAGACCGAAGCGGTGGAGACGGACGATGGTTACGTCATCAACGGTGAGAAAATCTTTATCATGCACGGCGACGCGGCCGATCTCGCCGTGGTTTTCTGCAAGGTGAAGGATAAGCCGAAGATGTCGGCGATCGTGGTCGAGACCGACCAGCCGGGCTGGGAAGCTCGCACCCTGAAGAACAAGATGGGTATGCGTGCCGCCACCACCGGCGGAATCTATCTGAAAGACGTCAAGGCTCCGAAGGAAAACCTTCTGGGTGAGTATGGCAGAGGTTTCCGGTATGCCATGGCTACGTTGGATTCCGCTCGCATCGGTGTCGCCGCCCAGGGTGTCGGTATCGCGCAGAGAGCACTGGATGAGTCCATCGCCCGGGCCAAGAGCCGCAACGCCTTCGGTGCACCTATCTCCAAGCTTCAGGCGATCCAGTGGATGATTGCCGACATGGCTGTCCGCCTGGAAGCCGCCCGTTGTTTGACGTACAAGGCGGCCCTTTTGGCCGACGCCGGCGAGCGTTTCTCGCTGGAAGCCGCTATGGCGAAACTGTACGCGTCGGAAGTGGCCAACTTCTGCGTCGATAAGGCCATGCAGATTCACGGCGGTTACGGTTATATCGGCGAGTTCTCCGTTATCGAAAAACTGTATCGCGACCAGCGCGTGCTTGAGATTTACGAAGGCACTTCGGAAATTCAGCGGTTGGTTATCGCCGCTAACGTTATAGGACGCTAATTTGAAATTCGGACAGTTTGAAATCGCTACCTTCGTCGAGCAGAGATTCAAGCTCGACGGAGGTAGCATGTTTGGTGTTATCCCCCGGTCAATGTGGGGGAAGATGATTGCTCCCGACGAGGACAACCTCATCCCGATGGTCAATAACCTTTTCGTGCTCAAGGCGCACGGCAAGAACATGATCTTCGACATCGGGCTGGGCGATACCCTCTCGGAGCGCGAGAAGAAAGTGTACACAACCGATGGCGTGTCGTCGATGGATGCAGGGCTGGCTTCAACGGGTTTGAACGTCGACGACATCGACTACGTCATCCTGACCCACCTGCACACCGATCACGCCGGCGGCGCGGTGAAACAGACCGACAGCGGCGAGTTCGTCCCTCGGTTTCCATACGCGAAGTATCTCATCAGCGCCGAAGAGTGGAAGGTAGCCGTCAATCCCAACGAACGGACCTCGGCCGTCTATATCCCGCAGCGTTACCATGCGCTTAAGGGATCCGGCCAGATTGAGTTCATCGATGGCAACACCGAGCTATTCCCCGGCATCAGGGCCGTTCACACCGGCGGACACACCGAGGGTCATTTCGCCCTGGAGATGGAATCCGAGGGTGAAAGAGTGTTTTACTACGCTGACATCTTCCCGACCTCGCATCATATGCGCGTGCCGTTCGTGCCGGCCACCGATCTGTTCCCGCTGGACACGATGAAGATTAAGCGGGCGAAGCTGCCGCAGATACTCGACGGTGTCGTGATGGCGTTTGACCACGATATCAATCTGCCCCTGGCGAGAATCAAAACCGAGGGCAAACGGATCGTGGCCGAGTCGGTGGGTGAGAGAATTATATCGTAGCCGTTAACAAGCAAAACTGAAGCTACGGGGGTTATCGCAAGGAATGTCTCTCGAAGAAAAACTGAACCAGTTGGAGAAGATGCGTGCCGAGGCCAGGCTTGGCGGCGGACAAAAGCGCATTGATGCTCAGCACAAAAAAGGGAAACTGACCGCGCGCGAGCGTATCGAGTTGCTGGTGGATGCGAACTCGTTCGAGGAGTTCGATATGTTCGTCACCCATCGCGCCTCGGACTTCGGTCTTGACGACCAGAAAGTGCTCGGCGATGGCGTGGTCACCGGATGCGCGAAAATCGACGGCCGCACCGTGTTCATATTCTCGCAGGATTTCACCGTTTTTGGCGGCTCGCTGTCGGGGGCGCACGCGGAGAAAATCTGCAAGATTATGGATATGGCCATGAAAGTGGGAGCGCCGGTTATCGGCCTCAATGATTCGGGCGGCGCCCGCATTCAGGAAGGGGTCGTCTCGCTGGGCGGCTACGCCGACATTTTCCTGCGCAATACCCTGGCCTCCGGGGTCGTGCCACAGATATCGGTGATCCTGGGTCCCTGCGCCGGCGGCGCTGTTTACAGCCCGGCCATCACCGATTTTGTCTTCATGACCAAAGGCACCTCGTACATGTTCGTCACCGGTCCCAACGTGGTGAAAACCGTGACTCACGAGCAGGTGACCTCGGAAGAACTCGGCGGGGCCATGGCGCACGCCGGCAAATCGGGGGTGTGTCATTTCGCCTGTGAGAACGAGGCCGACGCCATCGCCCGAGTCAAGCGGTTGTTCGGATATATTCCGCAGAACAATTGCGAAGACGCGCCCTACGAAGAGTGCAATGATCCGGCCGACCGCGAGGAAGAGCAACTCAACAAAATCGTGCCACCCAATCCCAACCAACCGTACGATATTTGCGACATCATCAACCACATCGCCGACCGGGGAACGTTCTTCGAGGTGCATGAGGATTTCGCCCAGAATATCGTCGTCGGTTTTGCGCGGCTGCACGGTCGGTCCATAGGCATAATCGCCAACCAGCCGGCAGTTCTGGCCGGGGTGCTGGATATAAACTCCTCCGCCAAGGGAGCGAGGTTTATCCGCTTCTGCGATGCCTTCAATATTCCCATCCTCACCTTCGAGGACGTTCCGGGCTTTTTGCCCGGCACCGAGCAGGAGCATGGCGGGATAATTAAAAACGGCGCCAAATTGCTCTACGCCTACTGTGAGGCCACGGTTCCCAAAATCACCGTCATCACCCGGAAAGCCTACGGCGGCGCCTACGACGTTATGAACAGCAAGCACGTGCGCGGCGATGTGAACTACGCCTGGCCGACGGCCGAGATCGCCGTCATGGGTCCCAAGGGTGCCGTGGAAATCATCTTCCGCAAGGAATTTGCCGACAGCGACGATCAAGAGGCTGAAATCGAGAGGAAGACAGAGGAATACCGCGAGAAGTTCGCCAATCCGTTTATCGCTGCCGCCCATGGGTATGTTGATGATGTCATTGAACCGAAAACCACCCGTCCGCGTCTAATACGCGCCTTTGAAATGCTCGAAACCAAGAAAGACAGCAATCCGGCCAAGAAGCACGGCAATATCCCGCTTTAGCGTGCCAGCCTGACTGACATGAAACGAAGCATACGCAAAATACTCATCGCCAACCGGGGTGAGATCGCTGTTCGAGTGATTCGCGCCTGCCGCGATATGGGGTTGACCTCGGTGGCCGTATATTCCGAGGCGGACTGCACCGCTTACCACGTGCGGTTGGCTGACGAGGCTTATCTCATCGGCGAGGCGCTCTCATCTGAAAGCTACCTCGTGCACGACAAAATTATCGATGTGGCGAAAAAGAGCGGAGCCGATGCCATTCATCCCGGCTACGGCTTTTTGGCCGAGAACGCCACCTTCGCCCAGCGTTGTGCCGACGAAGGGATTATTTTTATCGGTCCCTCGCCGAAAACCATCGCGATGCTGGGGGACAAGATTCAGGCTCGCCGGGCGGCTATCGAGGCCAATCTGCCGGTTGTACCGGGTGCGGAAATAGATGCCGCCAATGTGCATAAGGCGCTGGAAACGGCCGCCGATGTCAGGTTCCCTATCCTCATCAAAGCCACGGCCGGAGGCGGGGGCAAGGGGATGCGCATGGTGGAGAAGGCCGAGGAGTTTGAGGAAGCGGTCAAGCGCGCCTCCAGCGAAGCACTTTCGGCGTTCGGCGACGGGCGCGTATTCATTGAACATTTCCTTCAGCGTCCGCGCCATATCGAAATTCAGATTTTGTGTGACCACCACGGCAATTGCATTCATCTGGGTGAACGTGAGTGCTCCATTCAGCGCCGTCATCAAAAACTTATAGAGGAATCCCCATCGCCGTTCGTGACCGAAAAGTTGCGGCAGGAGATGGGCGAGGCGGCTATCAAAATTGCGCGCTCGACCGGTTATGTCGGGGCGGGCACGGTGGAGTTCATGGTTGATCAGGAAGGCCACTACTATTTCCTCGAGGTCAACACCCGTCTGCAGGTGGAGCACCCGGTGACAGAAATGGTGACCGGCTTTGATCTTGTCAGGGAGCAGGTGCGTATTGCCGAGGGGGACGTTTTGGGTTACGACCAAAGCGATATCCGTTTCAGCGGTCACGCTATTGAGTGCCGCATCTGCGCCGAGGATCCTGAGCAGGGTTTCGTGCCATCAAGCGGTGTGCTGAAAAATTATCGCATCCCCTCCGGACCGGGCGTGCGGGTCGATTCCGGCGTGGTGATTTTTTCCGAAGTGCCGGTGTATTACGATCCCCTGATTGCCAAGTTAATCGTCTGGGGAAAAGACCGCGATGAAGCTATCCTCCGCACCCGCCGGGCGCTCGATGAATACCGGGTGTCGGGCCTGAAAACCACCCTGGGCTTCCATCAGGCGGTGATGGACAACGCTACCTTCCGGCAGGGGAAATTGTCCACGAGCTTTCTGGCCGAAGAATACCCGGACAACCGGTTCATTCAACTCGATGATACGGTACGCGAAACGGCCGCCATTGCGCTGGCGCTGGACAAGTTCCTGCGGGCAAGAAAGATTGCGGTCAGCAACAATTCCTCGTCACGCCGGGGTGATTCCAACTGGAAGCAGTTTCACCGAAGAAAGAACCTTCGTAATTTCGGGGGGAGCCGCTGATGCTGCGTTATCTGGTAACTATAGACGGCCATGAATACGATATCGAGATGGAATATCGCGCCGAGGGTTTCGATGTCAGCCTGAACGGCAAGAAACGCAAGGTGATCCAGTACAAGCTGGGGGAGAGCCGGTCGCTGCTTTTGGTGGACGGCCAGTCGCACGAAGTGGACGTGCGCGGCGGCTGCCTTGATTCGTCCAAAATAATCTTTATGCAGGGGCAGGAGATCCCCGGACAGATCGAGGACTACAACCTTGCCCAGTTGCGCAAGACGGCCGGGATGACAACTGCCGCCGCTATTGACCGCACGGTGAGGGCCCCCATGCCCGGGCTGGTGGTCGAGGTAAAAGTGGCCAAAGGCGACTCCGTGACCAAAGGACAACCGTTGCTGGTGATTGAGGCCATGAAAATGGAAAACATTATCAAGGCGCAGGGCGATGGAACGGTCAAGGAGATTTATGTCGAGGTCGGGAAATCGGTGGAGAAGGCCGGCAAGATGCTGGAGTTTGAATAGATGGCCGACCGAAAGAAGACATCGTCCGATATAGATATACCAATCGTTCCGGACGAAACGCACCTGCCGGGTGATGCCGAAAGTCGTCTCGGACGTCCGGGCAAGTTTCCGTTTACACGCGGCGTTTACCCGAACATGTACCGCGGCCGGCTGTGGACCATGCGCCAGTACGCCGGGTTCGGGACCGCCTTTGAGACCAACCGCCGGTTCAAGTATCTCCTGGAAAAGGGGCAGACCGGTCTTTCGGTGGCCCTTGACCTGGCCACGCAGATTGGTTTCGACAGTGACCATC